>NZ_JBEOPM010000021.1:0-91455 GCF_040310165.1 Shewanella sp. AC91-MNA-CIBAN-0169 | reverse complement strand
AAAACATGACAGCAGTTTGTCGAATATGCCCATGCGTCCCCTTCGGGGATAAAAGAGTAGGTCATTTCCAGGCGCCTGATGGATTTGAAAGAGTCGTGACCTGGCGTGATAATCAGGTATTTTTACTTCTGCCATTTACTGACATGCAGGTCTTTAACAATATTTACTTCAGTAAACAAGAAGCTAATTTTTTTAACCAGAGTCATTACTGCTAATTCATGGTTACAATGTAAAATATTGGTGAAGATATCATCATTTTTTACATGATATGTAGTAGGTATAAGGCTTTATTATATTTTTTGCGAGCAATTATTAATCTTGAAACCAAATTTCGGTATTTGAAAATTGATATAATCTATTGTTAACATAAGTTGATTTCGTCTGCTGTATATTCCTACCACTTTAACCTTATTGATAATATGATAGTGGTTTGAGCTGTGTGCCATACTTCATCTGTGTAAATAAAATAACACTTATCCGTTAAACAAGTTAAAGTGTGTAGATCTATTTAAAGTGTTTAATAAATAAAAAGTTTTTATGTCGTATATGCTATTAGGATTCATAACTATTTCTTTACTTATTGATAAGATTACCGCTAGCATATCTTCATATATTTAATTGGGTGGGTCTATTTTGCCTCGGTTGCCAAAACTTTCTCTGTCTCTACTTGTTCCTGCATGTATCTTTATCCTTTACCTTGGCTTGGTATGTGGGGAGTATTTCTATGAGCATGCAGAGCTAAATGATCAGCTTGCATTAAGACAGTCAGAGCAAATACAGAAAGATTTATTTCGAATGCGGCATGTAGTTGAATCATCGCTGTTGACGCATGATTTAGAACGAATAGAGCAGGAGGTTGCTTTAGTTTCAACAGATCAAAACATGATGGTGTATGTGATACTTGATTCGAGTAGTGAAATTCAATTCGCTAATCATATTATTTGGCGAGAAAGTAATGCCACTAACGTGCTAGAAGGTTATTCTGCTGATTTACATAGAATTGTCATCACCAATAATAAACCTTATTTAAAGGTGAATTTGGACCGTTTATCGATTCAGGCTTACTATCCTCTTAATGCTAATTCTCGTTATAGTTATTCAAATTCTGTAGAGCTTATTTATCTAGAATATGACATTGCCAATATTTTATCAGAAGCGGTTGATAGTCTGTTAAAGCGCTTTATAGAGATATGGGGGATTGGTGCTCTATTGTTGTCTTTATTCTGTGTCATGTTGCATTATTTACTGATTAGACCGTTAACTCAATTAAGCCAAGCCGCTAAAAACCTCGACTCTCCTGATTTCAATACTGATATCGTGTGCACATCGACCGAACTAGTTAACTTACGCGATTATTTGAATCAGGTTAATGGCCGGTTATCTCGCAGTAAAAAACGCCTCAATGATGCAGAGCAACGTTGGCTTTTTGTGGTTGAGGGTGCTCGTAATGGTATTTGGGATTGGTGTATTGCTACTGGCGATGTGTTTGTTTCTGATCGTTGGAAAGATATCCTAGGTTATCAACCTTATGAGCTCGATAATGATTATTCTGTTTGGGAGTCGCGTTTACATCGTGATGATAAGGCGCAGGTATTAAATACCTTACAGAATTACATCAGTAATCAACATGAATATTATGAAAGTGTGCATCGTTTACGTCATAAAGATGGACGATATATTTGGATTCTAGATCGTGGCAAAATAGTTGAGTGGGATGAATTAGGACGGCCATTACGAATTATCGGCACAATAACAGATGTTTCTGGTGATGTAAAAAGCCAACATATTACAACCGAAAAACAGGGTCATAGTGGTCTTACGGATTTAATTAATCGTGATGTATTAGCCGATCAGCTCTATGATTTACAGGTTCTTAGCCGCAAGACTGGTCAGTTTTCTGCACTGCTTATGATTAATTTAGATAATTTTAAATTAATTAATGATGCTTTGGGTCATCAACTTGGTGATAGATTATTAATGCAGATAGCAGCACGCTTATCTGGCACATTTTCTAGTGCTGGTTTGGTTGCTCGACTTGGCGCGGACGAGTTCGTTATTCTAGCCAAAAATTTTGGTAATGAAATTGATCAAGCAAGTAAACGTGCATTAGCATTGGCAAGTGAAGTGAGGCAGTTAATTGGCCGCGGTTACACCATTTCAGATCAAAACTTATCCATTTCAGCTCGGATCGGATTAGTTGTTTTTGATGGTATTGAGTCATTAGAACCTCAAATATTATTGGCCCGTGCAGATAGCGCTCTGGAGCAAGCAAAAGATAGTCGCTCTAATGGTTGCGCTATTTATCAACCGGAATTAGACCAGAATCAAGTGCAACCATTCAAATTACAAAACGAGTTGAAACTGGCTATCCAGAACAAGCAGATGTCATTGGTTTATCAACCCGTTGTTGATCAGGCCGGGCAGCTCAATAGCATTGAAGTGCTAATGCGTTGGTATCACCCACAGTACGGATATATTAGCCCGCGTAAGTTTATTGCGTCAGCTGAACTGTCTGATTGTATCTTTGAATTAGAGCTGTGGGCATTAGATCAAGTCTGTGAACTTATTCAAACACTGCAACAGGCAAATGCGACAGTTCCTTTAATGTCATTAAATGTATCTTCACGTCACTTTCATCAAGATCATTTTGTAAACGTAGTGATGAACCGAATCAATGCAGCACATGTCTCTCCTGCATTGTTTCAGTTCGAATTATCTGAAGATGTATTCGTGGTGAACACTAATGTTGCCAGAAACAAAATAGCTGAGTTACAACGATTTGGTGTCAACATTGCGATGGATAATTTTGGTGGAGGTTCTTGCGCGGTCCATTTATTACAAGGTATTCGTTTTTCACAAGTGAAGTTAGCAGCTGTTTATATTGAGGACATAGAATATAACCCTGAAACCTTTAACATAGTGAATGCCATTGTTGAGTTTGCCACTAAGTTAAACTTCCCTGTAGTGGCTAAACAAGTCGAGAATAAGCAGCAACTCAATTTACTGACCCATGCAAAATGTACTTGGTTTCAAGGCTATATTATCAGCCGCCCATTAGCTCATGACGACATTATTCAATTAATTAAGACACAGTTATCTTTGAGTGTTGTGCAATAAAGTCAATGGTATGAGATAGGGCGATATTACGCATGTTATCTTTTTCGATGAACACTTCGTGATATGCGCCTTCAATAATGACTTTATGGCAATGAGTACTTAGTGCTACGTTTTGCGCCTCATTACAGACAATCGTGTCTTTTTCAGCTTGCAAAATTAGTATCGGAGTCTGGCTGTGCTTAGCGTAGTTGATGCATTTCTCCGCTGCATCCATTGCCTCTAGTAACCAATGGTTAGTCGGTGAGCCTAACTGTGCTTTAGTGGTTTTTTCGAAGATATTGCGATAGTGCTTATAGCGTTGTTGGCTATGAGTGAGTCGGTTGCGTTTAAAGCTGTCTGGTTTGTAATGAGTTCCCCCTATTACAAATGTACTGTGTACTTTATTTGCTTCCAGACGATTATTATCAAGCTTTTGTGCTAGCCAACGAATGATGGGTTTTGTAAACGGTAATCGAATACCAAACATTGGAGCAGAGAAGACTGCTGCCGTAAACGTATTTGGGTGTTGATTAATGTAATCGCTGGCAATGGTGCATCCCATTGAGTGAGCGATGATAAATAGCTCATCATGCTGTTGTTGGCGTACGACCTGCTCAATAAATTGAGTTAAATCCTCGGTGTAATCGGTAAAGTTGGCAACATAACCCTGATGTGGATTGTGTGTCAGCCGGTCTGATAACCCTTGTCCTCGATGATCTAAAGCGTAAACGCTAAATCCTTGTTGGTATAAATCAAACATCAATTCTTGATATTTTATATAGGATTCAACTCTGCCATTGCTTATCACGATTGCGCGCTGATTGTTTGGATGTTGGATCATCGCATAGGCAATATTTATACCGTCATCAGTACAGAAACTCGATTGGTGTACTTGTTGCCAAAAGTGTCGTTGCTCACTGGTATCGAGCTTTAGTTCTGATGAAAATTTCATGTAATGCATAGTTATTAAGCCAGCTCATTTATATCTAAAGTATTGTGTGTTCGATGTATTTATCTGTCTGATTATCCGTTACTTGCTTGTTTTATTATCGCCTTTTGGCTAGCAATAAACTCATCAACCATTTGTTCTAATACCGACATTGGGATAGAACCATTTTCTAAAATGGCATCATGAAACTTTCGGATATCAAAGTTTTTTCCTAATGCCTTTTCAGACTTAGCCCGTAACCGTTTTATGGTTAATTCACCAATTTTGTATGACAACGCTTGGCCAGGCCAGGAAATATAGCGATCTATTTCAGTGGTAACGTTGTGCATTGAAAGTGCAGTATTACCGGCCATAAAATCTATCGCTTGTTGGCGGCTCCAACCTTTAGCATGCATGCCGGTGTCGACGACTAAACGCGCCGCACGCCACATCTCATAGGTTAGCCGGCCAAAGTTACTGTATGGGTCTTGATAAAATCCAGCTTCTACGCCTAAATATTCTGAATATAAGCCCCAACCTTCACCAAATGCAGAGATGTAACTGTAACGTCTAAAATTAGGTAAGTCAGTGAGTTCTTTATTGAGTGATATTTGTAAATGGTGCCCAGGCACTGCTTCGTGTAGGGTTAGAGCTTCAAGCTCATAGAGTGGTCGCTTGTCTAAGGCGTAGGTGTTTACCCAATAATAGCCAGGCTCGTCGTCACGGTTTGAACCCGAGTAGCGCCCTGTGGTGTATTTAGGCGCAATTTCAGCAGGTACCGGTGCAATACCATAAGGTGTGCGCGGTAATTTGCCGAAATACTTAGGCAACATGGCATCTGCTTTTTTGGCAATAAATGCTGCTTCTTTAAGTAACTCATCAGCGGTTTTAGGATAAAACTGTGGATCCGTGCGTAAAAACATTAAAAAATCCGCAAAACTGCCTTTAAAGCCAACACCTTTAATTACCTGCTCCATTTCTGATCTTATACGAGCAACTTCTTGTAATCCAAGTTGATGGACTTGTTCAGCTGTCATTGGCAGCGTGGTGTAATACTCAACTCTGTTTTGATAAAACGCAGCGCCATCTGGTAAAGCCGAAGCCGCGATGTCTATTCGTGCGTTGGGAATATACTCCTCAGTCATGAAATTATAAAACTGTTGGTACAGAGGAAGCACGATTTGTTCTACGATTGTTTTGCCTTGTTGGGTCAGCGTATTTTTTTCTGTTGCGCTAAAATGGTCAGGATAGTGGGTAAACGGAGTAAAGTAGCCGCTGCTCTCAACCGGAACAATAAATGCGCTAATACTGTCTTCAAATCCATTCAGGGTGATTTTTGCCGGAGTAATACCGCTGGCTAAACCTTGTTTGAGCCAATATATTTGTTGGGCAAAATAACGTGGTAATTGTTCAAGTTTAGCTAAATAGTGCTGATAATCTTCAATACTATTGAAGCGAGCTTTAGCAATAGACGCAATATAAGCATGAAAACCACTTTCAGCTGTTATGGGTAAATAGTGGTCATGAAACCGATACATGTCGACTTCGTTTTGTAGCTGGTCTTGTAAAATCTTAGCATTGATGACATCTGATTTGGATAAGTTTTTCCGGTCAAGCTGCTTAAGTGTATGGAGAATTTTGAGCGTCTGTTGGTTCTTTTCTGCTAATGTTTCTGCAGATAAATCGTCAAGCTTTGCAGCTACTGATGCATCTCCTAAACTGGCGGCTAACTCCGGTGAGTAAGCTAAATTAACCGCCCAACTCTGGTCTATAATCGCTTGTAAATCTCTATCTATCTGCGTTTGTTGGCCAGTGATTGGGGTATCAACCTGAGTCGTGGTTGAATGGCTACTACAACCCAATAAACTTAACATTATCAGTGCAGGTAGGATAAGCAAGCGCATCTATAGTCCTTTATGGTTTAATCTGTTTGTTAGCATTAGAGTATGCCCGATTTAAGTATAAAAAACACATTCCAAATTAGCGTTTGCTTTTTAGTGTGGTAGATTCCAGAAAAAAACATTGGCCATCAGAATTTGTATAAATACATGTTAAACTGAATACGATTCTCTGACCGACAAAATTAAACTAATGGCAGGGTAAGTTTATAGGGGTTAATTATGATAGATAAAACCATTCCGTTGGTTGATTTGCATCGACATTTAGACGGTAATGTTAATGTAAAAACTATTTGGGAATTAGGCCACCAACACGGTATTCAGTTACCCGCTAATTCGCTAGAAGAGCTTGCGCCATTTGTGCAAATCCAAGGGAAAGAGAACAACCTAGTCGATTTTTTGAAGAAACTAGATTGGATGGTCGCGGTATTAGCTGATCTAGATGCTGTAAAGCGTGTTGCTTATGAAAATGTTATTGATGCAGCATCGCAAGGGTTAGATTACGCTGAATTGCGCTTTAGCCCTTATTACATGGCGATGAATCATAATCTGCCCATTGAAGGTGTCGTTGAAGCCGTTATCGATGGTGTACGTGCAGGTGTAAAAGAGCAGGATATTAGCGTTAACCTCATTGGTATTATGTCGCGTTCTTTTGGACAAGAAAAATGCCGCTTAGAACTTGAAGGCATACTTGCCCATCGTGACAGCATTGTGGCGATGGACTTAGCCGGCGATGAACTTGGTTTCCCAGGCGATTTGTTTACTGAGCACTTTAAGCGTGTTCGAGATGCAGGGCTACAAGTTACCGCCCATGCTGGTGAAGCCGCGGGTGCTGAAAGTATGTGGCAAGCCATTAACGTACTGGGTGCAACCCGAATTGGGCATGGCGTGAATGCGATTCATGATCCGAAGTTGATGGAGTATTTGGCCAAGCATCGTATTGGAATTGAATCATGTCCAACTAGCAACTTACATACGTCTACCGTTCAAGATTACGATGTTCATCCACTGCGTAAATTTATGGATGCTGGTGTATTAATTGGTCTTAATACCGATGACCCAGGAGTGAGTGCTATTGATATCGCTCATGAATATCGTGTGGTTAAATCTGAAATGGGTTTCAGTGATAGTCAGCTGGCGACATTGCAACGTAATGGGGTTGAAATGGCCTTTATGTCTGACAGTGACCGCAAAGCGTTATACGCTAAAAAAGCGAAGTAAATGGCGAATGTGAGAAAAAAATAGCCAGCAAATGCTGGCTATTTTTGTATTCTACTTTGCATAAACAGTGAGTTAAATAACCCTTGAAAACTGTTGCTGACGAGCTTTTTGACGATAATATACATCAAAGCACATACAGATATTTCGAATAAGTAGACGACCGGTCGTGCTAACGGTAAGTTTGCGGTCTGTGATATCAACCAATTTATCATTAATGAATGTTTGCAACAGTTTTAGATCTTCAGCAAAATATTCATCAAAGTTAATAGCAAACTTTTGTTCAATTTTATCCATGTCTAAATCAAAATGACAGATAATCTGTTTAATGACCGCGCGACGAATTTCATCATCGTGATTTAAGCTACAGCCTTTCCATAATGCATGACCATTAGCATCAATAGATTCGTAGTATGGACGAATATCTTTTTGATTTTGGGCATAGCAGTCGCCAATTTGGCTGATAGATGATACCCCTAACCCAAGCAAGTCACATTCTTCTTGGGTGGTGTACCCTTGGAAATTACGATGTAATTTACCGGCATTTTGTAACTTTGCCAACTCATCATTGGGTTTGGCAAAATGGTCCATACCAATAAATTGATAACCCGCATCTGTTAACGATTCTATCGTTTGGCGAAGCATATCTAATTTCTGTTGTGGAGCAGGCATATCATGTTCTTTAATTTTACGTTGTGCAGCAAAACGCGATGGTAAATGTGCATAGTTAAAGACAGATAGACGATCAGGCGATAGCTCAATAATGCGTGCAATGGTTTTTGCAAAGGTTTCTGGCGTTTGCAGCGGTAAACCGTAAATTAAATCAACGTTAGTGGACACGAAACCGAGTTCTTTAGCTCTGGCAATTAAGTCGAAAATAAATTGTTCATCTTGCTCACGGTTAACGGCAATTTGTACTTCTTTATTAAAGTCTTGAACACCAATAGACACCCGGTTAAACCCAGCTTCTTTTAAGGT
Organism: Shewanella sp. AC91-MNA-CIBAN-0169; assembly: GCF_040310165.1. NCBI lineage: Bacteria > Pseudomonadati > Pseudomonadota > Gammaproteobacteria > Alteromonadales > Shewanellaceae > Shewanella > Shewanella sp. AC91-MNA-CIBAN-0169. The sequence continues at coordinate 83,337 of NZ_JBEOPM010000021.1, read as the reverse complement.
GTCTAACATGCTGAGTTCTATCTCTCGCGGGTCAACTTCAATTGAGTATTCACCCACGTCAGCAAAATTAAAGTGTTGTTTAATTAGTGCGGTCAGTTTAAGAATTTGTTCAGGGCTTAAAAATGTCGGTGTTCCGCCACCCCAATGCATTTGGGTTACGGTATAATTTTTGAATAATGGGGCGCGTTTAATAATTTCAGTGGCCAGATATTCAATGTATTGATCTGCTTTGTGTGTGTGGCGAGTAATAATTTTATTACAACCACAGTAGTAGCAAAGCTTGGCGCAAAAAGGAATATGCACATATAGCGACAGTTTGTCTGACTTACTGTTTTTAATAGATGTCAGTAGATTTTGCTCAGTAAAGGCATCGTCAAACTCTAGTGCGGTCGGGTAAGAAGTATAACGGGGACCGCTGTAATTGTACTTTTCGATCATCGACTGATCCCAACTAATCTGAGTGGGCTGCTTCAAGGCGTGTCCTCCGGGAGTAAATTAGCAACAGGCGAAGTATGCAATGTTCGTGATCAAATAACCTTGATCTAGGTTGTAAAAATGAATGTTGCCTATGGTGATTAGTGAGGTTTAGCGATAGCTGATATGAAATAATGACCAGACTGTGCAGCAGGTCACAGTTTGTGTTTGGCGATTATTTAAGTAAGGCTGGTTTCTAGCCAAGGTTAAAACGTTGAGAGCCTAAATTGCGCGCCTTACCATCGTATCTCACTTCAGTAAGTTGTACTTTACCGCTGCGGTGTTTCAACACAATGCTCGTTGAACGAGTGCCGTATTCCTCATGTTCGATAAAAATAGATGATAGACGCCGTTCCCACTCAAGACTAATGCCTGTTTGAGGTAAATCTTGATCTTTGGGTTGAGAAGTATCGCGCATGATATTGAGTAATTGGTCTATGCAAGGTGATTGCATTTGTTTGATATAGCTTTGTAGCTGTTGCTGACCTTTAGCCATTTTAGGCCATATATCATCCAGCGCACCGTTACTCACAGCATGAAAACCAGGCTTAAGCAAAGTGGTCGTTAAGGTTTTACTGTTAAAGCAATGGAGTTGATTGTGCTGTTCGAAGACTAAATTAAACGGATTGTAGTTTATCGAGTGTTCAGTTAACCATTGGCTATTGATGTGTTGTTTGGTTAGCGCGTCAACGACTAACTCTCCACGACTGCGAACGCCATCTTGCTGTTCGATTGCTCGAATATTGGTTAGCCCAGCAAATTGACCCTGTTCATTAATTCCTAACCAAGTACCGCCGGCTTGTTTATCTTGCCCTGCGATAATGATTGGTGTTGTTGCCCAACGATAGGCGGGTTCGGTTGCTCTGTGATGAAATTCATCGCGGTTAGCACAGACAATTAAGGGGTAATCTGGATGCGCCTCAACGGCAATAAATAAAATACACATGACTGCCCCTTAAAAGTATCGACACCGCCATCATAACCTAATAAATCGATTATGATTAATGATGATGCTTATGTGTCGAAGCTGACTCGTGATGATGTGCAGCTTTGGTGTCTGAATGATGGCCGTGGTCATGGCTATGTGGTGCTGATTTTAGGTTGATCATCAAACGGCTTAAAAATTTTCGAGGTCCAAGTCGCAATAAGCTGGCGCCAAACAATAAAACGATTGCCACTAGACCAAGTATATTGGCCGCCTCAGGTAACTGTAATGTTAATGATGAGCTCAGAGTGAGTTGATCTGCCACCATTAATCCTACCAGTAAAATCCCGCCTAACATGAGTCCTTGTTTCCAATTCATTAACTTCAACTGGCCGATGCTGAGTACCGGCGCAGCGAGTAAAGTAAATGCCACTGCAATTTGGCTCCAACCACTGTAAGCCAAGGCAAGCGCCAAAATTACCGTGCCTAAATTACAAAAACGCATCGGTAAAAAGACTAATAGCAAAATAAATACCTGTAATGCGGGGTTCTCAAGCGGAACTGAGGGATGACCTATTAGGTTTGCTAATACTAAGCTAAGGATAATCCAGGGGGCACTTCGGTCGACTAATTGGCTAAAGCCAAAGCGCCAAGGTGACTCAGAAAGTGTTGGGTGCGGATCTGTTATATCAACTTTTGTCAGCGTCATTAGTGCCCCAATAGCTAATAGTCCCAATATTTGGTAAAGCGCAAACCAAGGGCCCAATAGTAATAAGGTAATTAACAATGCTTCAGGACCCGCTAGACGCTGCAACCAACGTAACCCTAGGGAAGGATGAGATGGGCGTAATCCAGCAGAAAACCTAGCGGTGGCGATAAAATAACTGCCTAATAAGATAGGAGAAATAGTCAGCAACCAACTAACGAATTGCTCTGAACCATGGTCTTTATGAGCGTGTTCATGGCCACCAGTATCCATCAGTAGCAGTAGGGCTAATAACCCTAAACCTAATAGGCTGCCAATGCCTGCTTGGTATTGATATTGACCTTGCTTGTCTTCTTGTTGATGACCATGAGGTTGATGTAATACCACGTGTAAAATAGAACCGGTAACAAAGGCTTGCAAGTAAACCGTGTTTTCAAGACTTAATTGAGTTAACAAATGTTCGCCAGCAAAGTAGCCGACGCTGGTTAATACCATCATTGCAGCTAAAACGGCGCTAGCCCATCGAGTGCCGACTTGAGGTTTGAGTAACCACCAAATAGCGACGCCAACAGGTAGGCGGTGCATGATCACGCCTAAGGCTAGAAGTGTCGAATTACCCTCTTGTTGTGCCAATACCATCGCTCCACCGTCTGTAATGGTGTGCAGTAATAGTCCGCCAATGCCGAGTGTGAGGGTGATGTTGTGGGTGATTTCTGAATATCGATGAAACAGTTTTTCACTGGCTGTCGGGCCCCAAACGCCAAGCATGACAAACAATAGCGTGATAAACCCACCATGCTCCAACAGTTCTGGCAAAATATGAATGAGCACCAATCCGCCAAGGGAGACGAATATAAATCCATCTAGGCCTTTTTGTAATCCGCTACCTGATGAAAAGAAGCGATAAAAAAGTGGCCCAAACAGCAGTGCAATACAGCTAGCGATTAGATAGAGCATGTTATCCAGAAATAAATCGAAAAAAACAACGCAGTATACCATTTTAAACCAGTATTGTAGCGTGTGAATATCTCAAGCTGAAAAATTTACTTAGAACCTATAGAGAATGCAGATCTAGTCATTGACGTTAAAGCCAAAAACCTTTTTCTGGTCATCACTTTGGCAAGCGTATGTGGCTATTTTTGATGAGGCATTATTCACTATTATTAACAACTAACGCCTTGTAATCATCAATAAACTGGCTGTTTTCATCGCTTATGTTACTGCGTTGGGTATACAATGTAGCCCATATTTTGTTAATTAAAAGATTGTTGTCCATGGATATTTTTTCTGCAGCCGTCATGTTGTTCTTGATTATGGATCCGCTGGGTAATTTACCTATATTCGCTTCCATATTGCGGCATATTGATCCCAAAAAGCGCCGTAAAGTCTTAATCCGCGAACTGCTGTTTGCGTTGGTTATCATGTTGTCGTTTTTGTATGCTGGTGAAGCTATTCTTAACTTTCTGAACTTACGTTCTGAATCCGTAAGCATTGCGGGCGGCATTATCTTGTTCTTAATCGCGATTAAAATGATCTTCCCTTCGCCGGGTGGCGTGGCTGGATTAGCTGCTGGTGAAGAGCCTTTTATTGTTCCGATGGCTATCCCGCTAATGGCTGGTCCATCTATTTTAGCGGCATTGATCCTATTGGCGCACACAGATAGCAGCCGCATGACAGATTGGACTATTGCGTTGGTCTCAGCATGGGGCATGAGTGCCGTTATTTTAATGTTCTATAAGTTGTTTACTCGTATCCTTGGTGAGAAAGGCTTAATCGCGGTAGAGCGACTCATGGGGATGGTATTGGTGATGATATCAGTACAAATGTTACTGGATGGAATATCAAATTATATCAACTCCACGGTGAATTAAGCTAAATTGTTATAGATAAGCATTGCGCTAAGTAACTGCAGTAAGCCGACTTAACCGAGTCGGCTTACTGCTTTTTGACGCTGGGTTAATAGCCATTTGTATTAATTTTTAATCGAACAGATTTATTTACATTAAAGAATGTCTAATTTAATTGTAACCCTGCGGTTGCAACTGTTAATGTCATGTAATTATTGCTTGGGGTGAATTATGAAATATATTATCGTCATGTTGGGGCTTGTTTTTATGACCTTGCAAGGGTGTCAAAATCAGTCAGCAGCATCAAAGGTAGACGAACAAGCAGCCACTGTAGTGGTAACCAAACCATTAATTAAAGATTGTGGTCCGAGTGCGATGCCACCTTTACGTGATCGCACCAAATTAACTGAAAATTTGCGCAAGAAAGGGCTCATCACCGCGGACATGGATCAAGCACAAATAGATAAAATTGTTGCTGATTATATAACTAAACGCCAAAAAGCATTTGAAAAATGCCATAAACCAACACCAAATACAGGTAAGTCGTAATGAGTAAGTTGACTAAATATCAAGGGTTAGCCGTTTCATCTTTATTGCTTGCATGTAGCAGCATGGCTGTTGCTGCTCCACAAACAGGTACACCTGCAGATGCAGGGCTAATTAATGAACAACAAGTATTGTATTGGTTAATTAAACGCGGCGAAGTGAGTGCTGATGCCAGCGAAGCTGAAAAACAAGCTGCTGTAGATGCTTTTGTAAGCCGTGGTCGAAATGCTACTTTTAAACCTGCTGCCATTGAAGTAAAAGCGGAACAATTACGGATTAAACGCTCAGCGCAAAAAAACACTAAAAGTGTTCAATATGCCGCAGCAAATAACAAAGTTTTAGCCGATCAAGATATTACTAAAACGGTAAAGGTGTTAGCTGTATTGGTAGACTTTCCTGATTTACCTCATGATGCTAACCAGCTTAACGTAGGTGATACGGACATGTATTACAGCAACTACCCAACATCACATTATCAGCAACTGCTATTTTCAAAAACCGGTTTTACAGGCCCAAGTAATCAAACCCTGCAATCGGCTTATCAGTATTTTCAGGCGGTGTCGGGTAATAGCTTTTATTTTACTGGCCAAGTGCAAGACTGGGTAACCGCAGACAACAATGCCGCTTATTACGGTGGTAATGATGTTGATGAAAATGACAAGGCAGTACCTGAGCTCGTCAAAGAAGCGGTGACCAAAGCCGTGCAAAACATGACTGACCTTGAATTAGCCCAATACGATATTGAAGACCCTTTTGATATCGATGGCGACGGTAATTATGACGAAGCAGACGGTATTATCGATCACGTGATGCTGTTTCATTCAAGCATCGGTGAAGAAGCTGGTGGTGGAGTATTGGGTGAAGATGCCATTTGGTCGCATCGTTTTTATGTCGATTCAAATACCAATGGTTATATTATTCCTGGTCGCGCCCTTAAGGTATTCGGTTACACCGTGCAGCCAATCGATGCAGCGGCTGGAGTATGCACCCACGAGTTTGGTCATGACTTAGGCTTACCAGATGAGTACGACACCACTAATAGTGGTGATGGTTCACCTGTAGGTGCTTGGTCATTGATGTCTGGCGGTAGCTGGACCGGTAGTATTGCTGGTGCTCAACCAAGTGGGTTTAGCCCATATGCAAAATCTTTCTTACAGCAAAAATACAAAGGTAAGTGGGTTAATGAGCAGCATATATCTCTTGCCGATTTAACCAGTAACGGTACCGCTGTGCAACTTAACCATGCCGTCAATACTGATGCCGTAAACCAGCTATCTATAGCGCTACCCGCTGAGGCTGTTGCTTTTAAAGCACCATTAACGGGTCAATATCAGTATTATTCAGGTCAAGGCAATATGATCAATAATGCCATGTCATTTGATGTGACCTTACCATTAGATACGCCATTAGCATTATCATTTCAAGCCCATTGGGATATTGAAGACGATTATGATTATGTGCAGGTGTTGGTTGATAGCGTTGCTATAGAAGGTAACCACACAAACAGTACAAATTCAATTTACCCTACGGTAAAACATTCTATTAGCGGTAAATCGAGCGACATTAGTACCGCGTATGGAAGCGATGCCTGGGTTGATCTAATATTTGATTTGAGTGCATATGCCGGTCGTGATGTGCAAATCAGTGTGGTCTATAAAACCGATGAAGCCGTTGGTGATTATGGTATGGCGATTGATGATATTCAATTAACTAATCAAGGCACGGCATTTTATATCGATGGCGCCGAATCAAGCGGCATTGCAACGCTATCTGGTTTTAGCCGAATTGAAGACAGTCTTGCTGGTAAAGCGAGACGTTACATTGTGCAATTACGCAGCCACCAAGGTGTAGACGCTGGGCTGGTTTATGACAAATACGAACCCGGTGTGCTGTTATGGTTAGAAAACTTCAATCAAACCGATAACAATGTGTCAGAACATCCTGGAAAAGGGTTAATTGGCGTGGTCGATGCAGACCAAAATTTGATTGGCAGTCAATCTACTGATGTGCAAATTCGCGATGCAGCATTTAGCTTATTTGCTCAAAGTTCATACAGTGGTGATAGCCACTTAGCCGCCGAGCCGCTATTTGACGACAATCGTGATTACAGCGCGCCGCTAAAACCACAGGCTGGGCTGATATTGCCTGAGTTAGGCCTAACCATGCAAGTCACAGAGCAAGCAACAGACAGCAGTACTGCAACCGTTGAATTTGCTTTGTCTGACAGCAGCGTGCTACCACCGGTGACACTTGTCGCCGACATTAATGCACAAGCAACCGGTGCAGATGTTAGTTTTAATGTGGTCGTGAGTGGCGGCACTGATTACACTTATACATGGTCGTTTGGCGTGAATAATGCCACCAGTACCGATACTGCCCCTAGCTATACTTATTCCACATCGGGTGATTATAACGTCAGTGTTATTGTTACCGATGGCGCGGGTAATACCGTGACAGCAACCGACGTCGTCCGAGTGGTTATTCTGCCAATAGCTGCTTTTACTTTATTACCGACGAACTTAACTGTGGCTCTGACAAACACCTCCAGCCAAGGTTTTGGTAACTTGACTTATCAATGGAATTTTGGCGATAGCAATACTAGTACGGCGCAAAACCCAAGTCATACCTATACAGCCGCTGGCAGTTATACTATTACCTTAAAAACCACAGACTCTCAGGGTAACGAGTCGACAGCCAGTCAAGCAATCACAGTATCGTCGCCAATAGTGGCAGTGACTACACCAACCACAACCACAACAGATAGTGGTAGTAGCGGTGGTAGTTTGGGGTGGTTAAGTGTATTAATGCTTGGTCTATTGGGCTATCAGCGCAAACGAGTTTAATCTCTCGTAGCAAACAACAGAAACGCCCATAAGGGCGTTTTTTATTTTGATTACTGAGTTAGGTTTACAAGGTGCTGAGTAGCGTTAACCTTAAGTGCTTTGATTGATATACTCGACAGCCGCAGGCAGAAATATTTCGCTAACAATAAGCTGTGAACCGTGCAAGTTAAAGTAACGTCTACGCCCCCATAAACTACTGTTAACCTGTTGATTTAAGCTGGTGGCTAGTGCTGCTAAACGGCCACAGGTTTCAAACTGAGCGACTTCAATATTGCCGGGAGTAATGTCTGGGCTATTAAACAATAACTCACCTAAAGGTCGGGTGCCAAGGCGAGTAAAATCATTCTGTTGATTGCGAATCTGTTTATCATCAGCATTTTGATTATTAGGGGATTGAGTGCCTAAAATAGTCTGTGGGATCAGTGTGCGGGCAAATACCCAAGGGGTGCCGTCAAGACACAATAATACTTCGCGGACCCAAACAGGATTAGTTTGAGCAGGAAATTCATCTGCTAGAGGCTCAAGTAAATGCTCGCCTAACACTTTCACTTCAAAGTGTTTGCAGTGTGTCTTGAGGCGCTGGGTCAAACTTCCGGTTGCTAATAGCCACTCTTTAAGTTGGCTATGAGGCAATGAATCGATCTTTTGTGGCGAAAACCAATGAATTGATTCACCATAAGGAAAGCTAATACTGGTCACGTTCATCTAAAACTCGTTACAATATATCTCAACGGCAGTAGTCTATCATGTCAAAGATGAGCAAACACTCTTAGGGAGTGGGCACGATGGCTTATTTAATTAACGTTCCACATTGAAAGGGTGTCTCTCACTATGAAAAAATTGGTTTCAACGTTAGTTATGCTGTGTTGTTTCGCATTTAATGTCCATGCAGCTGATGAACCAGCCCTCGAAGATTATGCTTATTACGGTTTTGAGCCTGATATTGTGACTAACTATATTTCTAACCGTAAAAAGTTAGGTTTTGTTAAAATCAGTGTCGAATTGATGGTAAAAGATCCGAACGATTTAATGAGCTTAGAACATCATGATCCTTTATTACGCTCGGCCATTGTTGAAATTTTGGGTAATCAGTCAGAAGAAAAGGTTAAATCCTTATCTGGTCGTGAAGAGATCCGCCGTGAATGCTATGAGACCGTCAACCGCCTTATGGAACAAGAAGTCGGTCGCTCTATTGTGGTTAACTTATTATTTACTAAATATTTATACGATTAATGACTCGCTCAACAACGCCTCCGATGCGAGCCAAGCATAATGCAGCTAAGCGCTCGCTAAGCCGATCCGCTACCAAGGTTAATCCTGTTTCTGTGAAGCCTAACAAGCCTGTGTTATCAAAATCATTGCATCCGCGTAATGCCCATCTACAGGGTTATGACTTTGCTGCATTGATCGTTGCTATGCCAGCACTAGCCGCTTTTGTTCGGCCAAATCCTTATGGTAATCCTTCCATTGATTTTGCTGACCCAAAAGCGGTAAAAAGCCTCAATGCAGCATTATTGCTGAGTGAATATCATATTAACGGTTGGGATATTCCTGAAGGATATTTATGCCCGCCAGTCCCTGGGCGTGTGGACTATTTGCATTACATTGCTGATTTATTAGCGGTTAAAGGCAAAGTAGTCAAAGGGGCAAGTATTCGAGGGTTAGATATCGGCACTGGTGCCAATGGAATTTATCCATTGCTGGGTATTCAAGCCTACGGTTGGCAATTTGTGGCGTCCGATATTGATCCTGTGTCTATCGACAATGTTGCTAAAATTGCTCAGCAAAACGCCCAGATTACCACGCATTTACAGTTAAGATTACAGCCGCAACCGGAGCATATATTTAAGAATATCATCGCTGCAGATGAACGGTTTGATGTCACCTTGTGTAATCCACCGTTTCATCGCTCACTCGCTGAAGCTTCCGAAGGTTCATTACGGAAAGTCAAAAATTTAGCCAAAAGCCAGCAACAAAAACATGGTCAACAATCGCGTAAGTTAGCGGTTAGTCAGGCTAAACCGACGCTTAATTTCGGCGGTCAAAAAGCCGAGTTATGGTGTGATGGTGGTGAGCAACAATTCTTAGCCAACATGATCAAGCAAAGTCATGATTATGCCAACCAAGTGCTATGGTTTACGTCACTCGTGTCAAAGTCGGACAATCTCAAACCTTGTTATCAACTACTTAAACAGCTTAATGCTGTGGAAGTCAAAACTATCGAGATGACACAAGGTAATAAAGCGACCCGTATTTTAGCGTGGAGCTTTTTAGCCCCGGCAATACGCCAACAATGGGCCACATTACGTCCTTAATCTTTAGTGGCATCAAACTCAATCGTTTCACTGCCGTGATACACCAAAAAATGTCGCCCTTTAGCACGAGCTATCAAGGTAATGCCCATTTGTTTGGCCAAATCTAGGCCCATTTGGGTAACGCCACTGCGTGACAACAATACTGGTATGCCCATTTTGGCGACTTTGATGACCATTTCTGATGTTAATCTGCCTGTAGTGTAGAAAATCTTATCGTGTCCCGTTTGCTGATCTAACCACATATCTCCCGCCAACGTATCAACGGCATTGTGGCGGCCAACATCTTCAACAAATGCTAAAATTTGTTCGTCTTGGCATATTCCGCAACCATGCACAGCGCCGGCATTTTTGTAGGTTTCATTATAAGCATTGATATTGCCGAGTAAGGCATAAATAGTCGATTGTTTGAGTGATGGAGTAGGTAAATCAATCTCATCCAAGCCTTGTAAAAATCCACCGTAAACAGTGCCTTGGCCACAACCAGACGTCACTGTTTTTTCGGCCAATTTCTGCTCAATATCTTCAGATATCTCTTGGGTAATCACCGCCGCTGAACTGACTTCCCAATCAACGATAACCGACTCTAATAGACTTAACTCGCTAATAAACCCCTGGTTTTTTAAGTAGCCAATAGTGAGTGACTCTGGTTTAGCCCCCAATGTCATTAAGGTTACGATGGGGCGCCAATTTAAATATACGGTTAATGGTCGTTCGCAAGCGACAAATTTATCGACGACCTGGCCTTGTTCGTTGATGGCTTTAACTGCAATGGTGAGCGGAACCTGCGTGTTGGTTTTAACAAACTTTATTGCATTGCGCTGCAAAGATGTGGCTGAAACAGATTGAGTCATAAGCGAGATAGCCTCTTAGTGGGTCATTCATAGATTGAAAGAATAGGCAGAGTTTGCCTGCTTCAACACCTGATGATCATAGCAATTATTATTCCTTAAACTGAAAACAACTTGTCTAAGCGTGATCTGGCGCAAATCTTCACAAATTCAATGAATTTGGCGCGTATTAATGTCCCACCTAAAATTGCACTGTGGACATATTGTCCTATTCTTAGGAGGGATTTCGGGATCTAGTTCAAAGTTAATTTTACTTTTTAGTTGGCATCATTTTTGCTCCTATTTTAGTTATAAACAAATCAATCAAGTGTATTTTTCAATACACATATTCATGTCAGAGGTAAGCATTACCATGCAACACACCGACACGATTTGGCCAATGTATGTTTCATTGAAAAAGGTTCAAACCCAAGTAGGGCGCTGGACATCTGTTCGCTGGGAGCTGGATCAAATGGTTCCAGCAACAGAGCAGCAACCAGACAATTCTGTTTTGGTGCCACTGGAATTGTACAAAGATCAACGTGGTAGTTATCGCATCAATCTCGATATGGATAATGCAACACTCTTTATTGTGTGCGATGAATTGATTGATGGCACATGGGTGCCTGCGATGATCTCTGCCGATCAACACGTGAGTGCCGGTTGCCTAGAATCAGATACTCCAGTGCTCAATATTCCCATGCCTAGTGCCATTGCCTGTTGGATAGAGGCATTCATCACTCGTCACGGCGAAGTGGAAATCAGCGCTCATAGACGCAAGCATGTTAACCGCCGTAAAAATGAAGGGCCGAGCGCGAATCGCTCTGGAAATATGCAATGAGCGATAAAGCAGAAGGTCTTCTTAACCGTTGGGAAATTAGGCGTCAGCGGGTTGCTGAAGAGGCTAAACAAGAAGAGTTGTTGCAACAGGCACAAGAAAAGCCTGATGACTTCAACATACTAACAGCTGAACCAATCGAAGACGTTAGCGCTATAGATGCGGATGAGGTGGCAGAGCCAGAAGCATTACCAGACCCAAACTCGATTGAAGTAGGTGGCAGTTTTGCCCGCTTTATGGCCAAAAGTGTCGACCCAACGACTAAAGCTGCTGCGCTACGAGCATTATGGAAACAGCCACAATATGGTCATATCGATGGGCTGCTTGAATATGCATTGGATTATACCAATCAACCGCTATTGTCAGCGGATGTATCTGCAGAGTTGGCCAGTAAAGTGTTTCGATATGTCATTGAAAAAGAAAAGCCTGAGCCAGAATTAGATGCTGACTTAGCGCCAACTGACTTAGCTGACCCCGCTGAATTAGCACCAAACGAATTAGCCGAACAAACCGACTCGATAGCCGAAGAGGACTCAATCGATTTAGCCGATAATGATGCCACAACGATTGCGGCGTTATCGCAAGCAGAACAACCGCTTTACCAGGATGATGATCTGATAAAGCAAGCTGTCGCCAGTGATGAGGCGAAAGCGTAATAACGACACAGTCACCAGATGAATATGACATAAATAAAAGTCGTTAGTTACAGATTTAGAACAAGTTAATGTCAATCTATTACGTGCAATAAGCGTGAACAGTGAACTGAGCTATCACTGTTAATGAGGTATAAAAACCGATAATTGGGAACGCAATGAGTATAAGAAAAAACCAGCCACAGCTGAAACAAGCACGACAACAGGTGATGGCGAATACGCAGATTTTGCAAAATTTAATTCCGCCCACTGTTAGCTATACCACCCAGGGGCATGTGCTTATTATTGGGCCTGAAGATCTCGCGCGTTTAGCTGCGGACAAATTGTCCACAATGGCAAGCCGAGTCATTTTAGCCAATGAAGCGATCACTAACCAAGATGAAACTCACCTTGAAGCGGTGATGAATGCTGCCACTGATGTTGAAAGTTATTACAATAAATTGGCCAGCGTAAAAGGTTTTTTAGGCCAGTTTCAGGTCAAAGTTGAAGGTGAAAGCGGTATTACCGAACTAAGTGTGGTCGCCATACGCCAAGCGCACTTTGATATTGTGCTCGATTTAAGCCACAGCCCATGCATTAACCTTGAAATGCTTCCTCCTGGTTACTTTTATGTCGGCCAAGACAGTGATTTACTTGCCGATGCGATTGCCAGTATTCCAGAGTTAATCGGTGAGTTTGATAAACCGCGCTATGTCCGAGTTAACAGCGATATTTGCGCTCATGATAAACACGGTTTAAACGGTTGTAATCGTTGTTTAAACTTTTGCCCTGCTGATGCCATTAGTAGCGTTGCACATAAAATTGAAATTGACCCTTATCTTTGTCATGGCGCAGGCAGCTGTACTAATGCATGCCCAACTGGGGCGCTAAGCTATGATTTACCAACCCCAGCCTCACTGCATACTTACCTCGAAAAGTTAATTAGTCGTTATCGTCAAGAAGCGCAAACTGCCCCAGTAATATTATTTCATGACAATGAAGCTGGCGCAGAATGGATTAACGAGCAGTTAAGCGGTGACGTGTTACCTGTTGCAATGGAAGAAATCACTGTAGCAAGTATTGATCATTGGTTGGCTGCATTAGCCAATGGTGCACGCGAAATTTTAATTCTACATACTCCGGTTACGGCACCAACATTACTGCAAATGCTTAAAGGTGAGTCTACATTAGCAAATCGCATACTCGACCAAATGGGACAGCCACAACGGATTCGTTTAATTACCCCGTCAGAGCTAACCCAGTTAGATGAGGCGCTAGCCATTAGTTTAGCTTGGCCAGTAATCATGCCGATGACCTTGAACGCTATCGAACCTAATACCAATATAAAACGCAGTATTATGTTCCAAGCGATTGACCACCTAAATGGTCAAGCTGCAGGTGTTGATGACGTGTTAACCATGGCGAATATTCCCTACGGTATGGTTAGCATTAACAGTGACAAGTGCACATTATGTTTGTCGTGTGTGTCAACGTGTCCAACCCAAGCGTTAAAGGATGGCGGCGACGCTCCTGCTCTTAAATTTGTTGAGCAAGATTGCGTCCAATGCGGTTTATGTGAAGCGGCCTGTCCCGAAAACGTCATTAGTTTACTACCTCAAATCAACTTCAATCAGTCTACAAGACAACAAGTTCAAGTATTAAAACATGAGCCTCCGTTTGAATGTATTCGATGTGGTAGTGAATTTGCCACCCAATCTATGGTGAAAAAAATAATTGAGATGGTAGGTGAACATAGTGCGTTTAGCGCCAATATTGAACGTTTGAAAATGTGTGGCGATTGCCGTGTAAAAGACATGTTTGAAGACATCCTTGACGATCCAGAAAAGCAATTGCAATAAGAGATCTCCTATGACAGAAACAGGAAGACAAGTAAGTGAAAATGATCAGTTAAGAGCCGATATATATCAGTTGCTGGCTGCGTTATTTCGTCGCCAACCCAATACTGAGTTATTACAGTTTTTAGCTGGTTTAGAGGTAGAGGCCGAGGATGGCAATACCATGAGTCAAGCATGGAATGCGTTAAAACTGGCAGCAGAAAATAGTGATACCAACACCCTAGAAGATGAATACTTTGCCATTTTCTTAGGCGTAGGCAGTGGTGAGATTATGCCTTATGGCAGCTGGTTTATGACTGGCTCTTTAATGGATAAACCCTTAGCGGCATTGCGGAGTGACCTGATGCTACTAGGCTTTGAACGTGAAGAGAATGTAAAAGAACCAGAAGACCATGTCGCCGCATTATGCGAAGTCATGGGCTGCTTAATTTTGGAAGCACCAGGTTACCGTCAATTAGCGTTTTATCAACGCCATATTGGCAGTTGGATTATACGTTTTTGCGATAATTTGGCTAAAACACCTAGTGCAAATTTTTACCTAAACGTCGCGCAATTAGCTAAAGCATTTTTTACCGCTGAAGCCAATGAATTTGAACAACTGAGTTTGGATATTCCGGTGAATTGTCCAGGTAGTGCTGACTTAGATCCGCTTGAAGAAGAGGTTGTACAAATTAACTAAACTGGATGACGGCTTATTCAGCCCCATCTTTATTTTAACAAGGAGACCATATGAAAAAGCAAGCTTCCGACATGGGTCGTCGCCAAATGCTCAAAGCATTAGCGCTCGGCAGTGCGGCAGGTGCTGTGGCCAGTGTCAGTGCACCCGCACTTGCTCAAGTCACTAAACCGTCTACAGAAGAGCCTACGGGTAATAACTATCGCGAAACTGAGCATATTCGCAATTACTATGCTTCGTTAAGCAAATAACAAAGGAGAGTGTGTGATGCGATTAACCCGCAAAACAGACACGGCCACTAAAGCTGAAAAGTCAGGCCTAGGTCTTAACCGACGTCAATTCCTCAAGTCTGCCAGTTTGGCGACCGGTGGTATTGCAGCGGCTTCAATGCTTGGCGCAGGTATGATGCGTAAAGCAGAAGCTAAAGATGTACCGCACAATGCACCTACCGAAATAAAACGAACTATTTGTTCACATTGTTCAGTAGGTTGTGGTGTGTATGCTGAAGTTCAAAATGGTGTGTGGACAGGGCAAGAGCCTGCGTTCGATCATCCATTTAACCAAGGTGGACATTGTGCTAAAGGCGCAGCATTACGTGAGCATGGTCACGGTGAAAAACGCTTAAAATACCCAATGAAGCTAGAAGGTGGTAAATGGAAGCGTCTATCATGGGATCAAGCCATCAATGAAGTAGGCGACAAAATGGAGTCGATTCGTCAAGAGTCTGGTCCTGATTCAGTTTACTTTATGGGTAGTGCTAAATTTTCAAACGAACAAGCTTATATGTATCGCAAATTAGCAGCAATGTGGGGCACGAACAACGTCGATCACTCTGCTCGTATTTGTCACTCTACCACGGTAGCCGGTGTTGCAAACACTTGGGGCTACGGTGCGCAAACTAACTCGTTTAACGACATCCGCAATTCAAAATGCATGATGTTTATTGGTTCTAACCCATGTGAAGCTCACCCAGTGGCGATGCAACACATTTTGATTGGTAAAGAACGCGGTGCCAAAATCATCGTAGTTGATCCACGCTTTACCCGTACAGCGGCTAAGTCTGATGAATATGTCCATATTCGTCCAGGTACTGACATTCCATTTATTTATGGTCTGTTATGGCACATTTTCGAAAACGGCTGGCAAGATGATTCATTCATTTCTCAACGTGTATACGGCATGGAACGTATCAAAGAAGAAGTGAAAAAATACACTCCAGAAGAAGTCGAACATATTGCCGGTGTGCCAAAAGCACAAATGTACCGTGTTGCTAAAATGATGGCAGAAACTAAGCCAGGCACAGTCGTGTGGTGTATGGGTGGGACTCAGCATCACATTGGTAATGCTAACACTCGTGCTTACTGTATTTTACAGCTTGCCCTTGGCAACATGGGTATAGAAGGCGGCGGAACTAACATTTTCCGTGGTCACGATAACGTACAGGGTGCGACTGACTTTGGTTTGTTATTTGATAACTTACCAGGCTACTACGGCTTAACGTCTGGCGCATGGGACCATTGGGCTAATGTGTGGGACCTTGAACCAAAGTGGATCACCGAGCGTTTTGACCAAGGTGAATACTTAGGTCAATCTCCACAAACATCTGCGGGTATTCCTTGTTCGCGTTGGCATGATGGTGTGTTAGAAGACAAAACCAAGATTGCTCAACGAGACAATATTCGTCTGGGGTTCTTTTGGGGTCAGTCAGTTAACACCGAAACTCGCGGTCGTGAAATCCGTGAAGCACTGAATAAAATGGATACCATTGTGGTCGTTGATCCATTCCCAACCATGGCGGGTGTTATGCACGAACGCCAAGATGGAGTGTATTTATTACCTGCGGCAACTCAGTTTGAAACCTACGGTTCGGTTTCAGCCTCCAACCGTTCACTGCAGTGGCGTACGCAAGTTATCGAACCATTATTTGAGTCATTACCTGATCACACCATCATGTATAAACTGGCCAAAAAATGGGGCGTTGCGGACCAATTCTGTAAGCACATCAAGGTTAATGGCGATGAGCCATTAGTGGAAGACATTACCCGTGAATTTAACACCGGTATGTGGACTATTGGTTATACAGGCCAAAGCCCTGAGCGTTTGAAAATGCACCAAGAAAACTGGGGCACCTTCGACGTAAACTCACTTGAAGCACCTGGCGGCCCAGCTAAAGGCGAAACCTATGGTTTACCTTGGCCATGTTGGGGCACACCTGAAAACAAGCATCCGGGCACGCAAATCTTGTATCGCACCGGACGTGAAGTGAAAGACGGTGGTGGTAACTTCCGCGCGCGTTATGGTGTGGAGCACGAAGGCAATAACATTCTTGCTGAAGGCTCTTTCTCTAAAGGTTCTGAAATTGAAGATGGTTACCCAGAGTTTACTGCCGACATGCTTAAGCAGCTTGGCTGGTGGGACGACCTAACAGCAGAAGAAAAAGTCAAAGCTGAAGGTAAAAACTGGAAAACTGATATCTCTGGCGGTATTCAACGTGTGGCAATTAAGCATGGTTGTATTCCTTACGGTAACGCTAAAGCGCGTTGTATTGTGTGGAACTTCCCTGACGATATTCCATTGCATCGCGAACCGTTATATACCCCTCGTCGTGACTTAGTGGCTAAATACCCTACTTATGAAGATCGTATGGTGGCTCGTCTACCAACGCTTTATAAAACAATTCAAGACAAGGATTTTGCTACCGACTACCCACTAGCCGTAACAACCGGACGTTTGGTTGAATACGAAGGTGGTGGTGAAGAAACCCGTTGTAACCCTTGGCTTGCTGAATTGCAGCAAGAAATGTTTATCGAGATCAATCCAGCAGACGCTGCAGATCGCGGTTTACGTGATGGCGATGACGTATTTGTTCACAGTCCAGAAGGTGCAAAAATTACTGTTAAGGCAATGGTTACACCACGTGTTATTGCAGGTGAATGTTTTATGCCATACCACTTTGCAGGCGTATTTGAAGGCAAGAGTTTAGCCAAAAACTACCCTGAAGGAACCGTGCCTTATGTGATTGGCGAATCTGCCAATACCGTAATGACCTATGGTTATGATGTCGTAACGCAAATGCAAGAGACCAAGTCTAGCTTGTGTCAGATAAGCAAAGCCTAAACACTTGATGAGGAGATAAGCCATTATGGCAGTCATGAAATTTCTGTGTGACACCAAACGCTGCATCGAGTGTAACGGTTGCGTCACAGCATGTAAAAACGAAAACGACTCTGCTTTAGAGTGGGGTATTCAGCGTCGCCGCGTGGTAACGCTTAATGATGGTGAACCAGGAGAAGCGTCAATCTCAGTAGCATGTATGCATTGTACCGATGCACCATGTATGGCTGTATGTCCAGCCGACTGTTTCTACCGTACCGAAGACGGCATTGTGCTACATAACAAAGATACTTGTATCGGTTGTGGCTATTGCTTCTATGCCTGCCCATTTGGTGCACCGCAGTTCCCTAAGAAGTCTGCATTTGGTAGCCGTGGCAAAATGGATAAGTGTACTTTCTGTGCTGGTGGCCCAGAAGAAGATCATTCAGAAGCCGAGCGTCTAAAATACGGTTCAAACCGTATTGCAGAAGGCAAATTACCAATGTGTGCAGAGCTTTGTTCAACCAAAGCATTGTTAGCCGGCGATGCAGGCATAGTGTCTGACATTTACCGTCAACGTATGGCTGCACGCGGTAATCCAAATGTAATTTGGGGCTACAATCCTAAAACCGGCGAAATGATCTAACCCAGAGCAATGGCTGCGATAATTTTCGCAGTCATATAAGGAGTGACAATGTTAACTTTAACGTTAAACAAATCACTGCGCAGGATGTTTGCTCTGTTGGTTCTGTGTATGGGATTGGGGTTGGTTACATCAATGGTGTATGCCGCCGATGAACAATCAAGTCAGCAACAAGCAAAGTCTAAAACCAGTGATGCAGATCTCTGGCGCGCAGTAAAAGCCGGCGAACCGGGATATAGTACAGACAAAGGCCTTGATGCTGATGTTCTGATAAATGTATCGGGTAACGAAGGCAAGATATTGCGAAATACCTACCTGAAACCCGCACTCGGCTTAGCCGTTGTCGGTGTTTTTGCAGCCTTTTTAGTGTTTTACTTCGTTAATGGTCCATCAAAACTGAGTAAAGGCTTTTCGGGCAAAATGGTACTTCGTTGGAGTAAAAGTGATCTCTGGTTACATTGGACTATGGCAGTTTCATGCTTAATCATGATGCTAACCGGTATAATCATTATGCTCGGACGCCATTTCTTAGCCCCTTATGTCGGTGACGGTATTTGGGCGGGGATTATCGCCTTTAGCAAGTTTGCCCATGACTGGTCTAGCCCCATTTTTATGGTGTCTTGGCTGTTGTGTATTATTAAGTGGATGCCACTACAAACCTTCAAAATGTATGACTTGAAATGGTTTTTAGTGGTGGGTGGCTACATTAATTTTGGTCCGTTTAAAGGCAAGCATCCAGACAGTGGATTTGCTAACGCGGGTGAAAAAATGTGGTTTTGGACCTTAGCTATTTTTGGTCTAAGCATCAGCATAACAGGCATAATGTTAGTGTTTCCAACACTGGATTTACCGCGCGAACTGTCAATGCTCGCCTTACTTGTACATGGCTTAAGTGCGACGATATTAATCGCATTTACCATAGTACATATTTGGATGGCAACCGTACTCAGTGAAGGCGGTATGGAGTGTATGGTATCTGGCTATTGTGACGAAAACTGGGCTTCGCAACACCACAATGTGTGGTACGACGAAATCAAAGCCGATGGCAGCTTAAAATACAAAGAGTAGCCCTGCTTTCTGGTGTTAATACACCAGATTGATGGCAGAGATAAAACACCTTGTTGGGTAACTAACAAGGTGTTTTTTATTGCTGTTGGCACGTTAATAACTTTAAGACCTTTGTAATGAGTGGAATTGCTTGTAGTAGATGATGGCGGTTTAATTTGAATCACTGTTCAAACTCAGTTAGTGTGCAGGATATTATTAAATCACTAGAAAACGAGTCGCTCTATAGGCTTGTTGTGTGACAAAACTAAAAGACAAACAATGATAGCCATTTCTCGAAATATTCAATTTTTACTCTTTGCCTTTATATTGGCAGGTTGTTCTACTATCCAATCAGGTAGTGGAGATAGGATAGGTTTCACTGAGTCAGGTAAAGCCTCGTACTATAGTGATATACATCAAAACAACAAGACTGCAAGCGGTGATATCTATCAGCATAATCAAAAAACCGCTGCGCATAAAACGCTACCATTTGGCTCTAATGTCAAAGTGACTAATACCCATAATGGTAAAAGTGTTATCGTTAAAATTAATGACCGTGGTCCGTTTGTTAGAGGGCGCATCATTGATCTTTCAAAGTCTGCCTTCAGCAGTATTGGCAATATATCTAGTGGTTTAATTGACGTTAACATTGAAGTCGTTCGTTAGCACTTTTCTATGGCGCAATATGTCTTGCTGACCTGGCATCGAAGATAATCCAGTTTGCTAACCAACTGGCCGTATGGTCGGTTTCATAGGCGAACGTTTAACATATGGTTTGGTTTCGCTTTCTTTAGCTGAGCTTTTATAAGAGTCGGTTTAACAGTAAGTCATTATTTAAATTGTAATGTAATAGGCTGCGAAATTAACCAGATTAAAAAACTATGTGGAAGTGTTGCAGAAGATATGATCGAGATTGAATATTCTATAGGTGAATTAAAAACGTCGATGCTTGTTGTCGAAGCACATCGTTTTTACCTTATTACAAAGGAATGGATAAAGGCTGTAGATCTGAATGTGGGTGACCAAATATTAGCCTGCAGTGATGCAGTAGCTAAGATAGAAAGCATAAATAAAGTTGAAAGTTCAGCCCATTGCCGCGATTTAAAAATAAGCCATAATCATAATTATTTTGTCACCACTGCGCGTCCTGCGTTTCATGACACTCTCTGTGATAGAGCCCCAGCCGATAAGCTTGAACGTATTGCATACGAGCTGGCCAATAGGCCCTCAAATTTCCCCGATGGTAAACCAACCGGTCACCACGGTGGCCCTTGGGCCGCGGCTAAATATTTACACCGCGATCCCAGCAAAGAAGTCATCGGCTGGGGCCGTGCCAATGACAACATGTGCGCAGAAGATGCAGCTATAAGTGATTTAAGACAAAAAGTGGGTAATGTCGTTGAATTACATCGAGGTAATGTAGATATTTCACACGCATATTTGAGGAAATATACCAAAAAAGGTCGTTTTGTGAATAAAATGAGCCCTTGTGTTTACTGTCGTGATAATTATGGCAGCGCGCTAAATGACACCACTGAAGGCGTGAGTAATTTGCCTAAAGAAGGTCGTGGCTATTTACCCGCGTTAGATAAATAATTCCTAGCAACATTTTTCCCATCATTTATGAAGTCCACAACACTATTTGTTTACCAAATTAACCTGAGCTGTCTAAGGCTAAAGCCGTGTCCGCTGTTTTGAATACAATGGCGCAGTGGGAATATTGTCGAATAAGCGCGTTAAGTTGATTTGCAACCAATGTCCTTTTACTTCAAATTGGTGATAAGCGCTTCTTGAGGTGCAAAACACAATCGCAGCACTACGTTACTTCACAACTAAGGGGGTTATTTGAATATTTCAGAATCACATAAAAAAGAGCTTTTAGTTGCTAAATCACTATTAGAAAATCCTGGTCTAGCGGTAAAAATAACGAATTTAATCGGTACCCCTATTGAGAAAGGGTTAGCGCTTCTACCGGATAACTGGAATAAAAATATCGCTAAAGTGACCGAAAAGTCGCTAATTAAAGCGTCTGAAGCGGCAATCTTTACTATGAAAGATATTCCCGGAGAAGAATCATCTAATCTTTGGCATAAATTAGGCGTAGCTGCTAGTGGTGGTGTGGGTGGTTTCTTTGGCTTGGCTGCAATAGCGGTTGAACTTCCTATTTCGACATCAATAATGTTGCGTTCTATAGCTGATATTGCTCGTAGTGAAGGTGAGTTTATTACTACTCTAGAAACAAAAATGGCTTGTTTAGAGGTGTTCGCACTAGGGGGCGAAAGTGATTTAGATGATGGTAGTGAATCGGGATATTTTGCAGTAAGAGCTGCCCTAGCAAAATCAGTATCTGAAGCCGCTGAGTTTATGGTCAAAAAAGGTATTACCGACGAAGCCGCGCCTATTTTAGTCAAACTTATTACTAAAATCGCTGAAAAATTTGGTGTTCAAGTGACTCAAAAAGCAGCGGCACAAGCTGTACCTGCTATCGGTGCGGCAGGCGGTGCAATAATCAATACTTTGTTTATTGATCACTTTCAAGATATGGCCCGAGGTCATTTTATTGTGCGAAAATTAGAGCGTATATATGGGTATGAAACCGTAAAAAGTGCTTATCAGTCGTTACCTAAAAATGGTAATCAATAACCATAATTCGTGAAATTAACCCGTTTTTATTCGGCTAGTAAATGACAAATGTGCTTTGAATTTTGGCAATAATTTTGATTTGGATTTACTTATTCCATCGGTTAATCCTAGTAGAGGTTCAATAAGCATCGCAGTAGACCATCAATACATGACTTATTAATAATGTATTGATAGGTCATTTGTGAGGCGGTAACGTTTGTTGAATTGATGATATAAAGCATCTATTCTTTATGTACTTAAATGGGACCTCAAGCTAAATTTAAGCCAGAAAAGGATATCAATATGACACTGCACGGACCGGAACAGACCGAAAATACCCAATCGACAATAACCAGTGATTCAAAGTGTGGCGACAAGGTTGAGATGCGTGAAGTACGCGAGAGTCAGCCGACGCAACCAGAGATATCGCTGACAGGATCTGAGCGTGATGCAGTGATTGAACATGGCAGTCTTTCATCGCTTACGGTTTATTCTATTATTTTGCGTGAAGGTCAAGAAGAACTCGATCGGCCGTTGATGTCGTTGTGGTGGTCAGGAATAGCGGCTGGTATCGGCATTTCAGCGTCTGTTTTGGCCGAAGGTATTATCCGCAGCAACATAGGCTCCGATCATCCTTATTTGTCTATCATCGAAAGCCTTGGCTACACTTTTGGTTTTGTCTTAGTCATTCTCGCAAGGCTGCAACTTTTTACTGAGAACACCATCACCGTGGTGCTGCCGCTACTCGCTAACACCACAAAACATCTTCTTGTTTGCACCGCTCGCTTATGGGGAATTGTGTTAGCAGCAAATTTTGTTGGCACGTTTTTCACGGCGGCAATTGTCGTGCACGGTAACATACTGACAGAAGACATCCTTACCGCTATCCTCCAGATATCTCGCCATGTTGCAGAGTTAACGCCTTCAGAGACATTAATGCGCGGCATACCAGCAGGCTTTTTTATTGCCGCACTGGTGTGGATGCTACCCTCGGCCAAAGGGTCTGAAGTGTTGGTCATTATTATGTTTACATGGCTCATTGCTGCTGGAGAATTTACTCACGTTATTGCCGGGTCTAATGAAATATTTAGTTTGGTACTTAATGGTGAAATGAATTTTTTTACTGCGTTGTCGCACCATATCGGCCCTATGTTAGTGGGTAACATCATTGGCGGTACAGGGCTGTTTGCGATGTTAGCTTATGGCCAAGTTCGACAAGAGATGTAGGTTTACGGTTGAAAAAAGCGAGGTTGTTTTAAATCAAAATGGCTGTCATGGTGCGTTTTGTTGTTTGTGAATGATTTATTTGAATGAGGGTAATATGAAGAAATTTTGTTTGGTATTAATGACGCTATTTGCGGTGGTATCACAGGCATTGGCTGCAAGTCCGGTTAAGTATAACAAAGAGTTAGATGGGTTTGATTATCCCTTTGAAGTTAAAACATTTAATGTTAACTCGCAAAATAAAGATTTAAAAATGCGTTATATGGATATTGGTGATAAAAATGCAGACAAAGTCATCGTGTTGTTGCATGGTAAAAATTTCTCAGGCTATTACTGGGAAAGGATTGCAAATGACCTGCTAAAAAGAAAATACCGAGTCGTTATTCCAGATCAAATCGGTTTTGGTAAATCTTCAAAACCAAATGCTTATCAGTATAGTTTCGGCCAATTAGCTTTAAATACCAAGTTATTATTGGACAGTTTAGATATCAAAAAATTTGATCTTGTTGGTCACTCAATGGGCGGGATGTTAGCGACTACATTTGCGGCTAATTATTCTAGTGCGGTTAATAAATTGATTCTGATTAACCCTATTGGTTTAGAAGATTACGGCAAATATGTGCAGTTTAAAGATGTTAACTTTTTTTATAAAAATGAGCTCGCTAAAACACTCGATAAAGCGAGAAACTATCAGAAGAAAAATTATTATGATGGCAAATGGTCAAGCGAATACGAGAAGCTGTTAGAGCCTGTGAGAGGAATGCTTGCTGGGGATGATTGGCAAGTTGTTGCTTGGAATAATGCCTTAACCTACGGCCCGATTTTTTCAGAAAACATTGTCGATAGGTTTTCACAAATTAACAATGAAACAGTGCTTATTATTGGCACCAGAGATAAAACCGGCCCAGGTAGAGGGTGGTTAAAAGAAGGTGTAACCAGAACATTAGGCGACTATAAAAATCTGGGTATTAATACTCAGAAATTGATTAAAGGTTCAAAACTGATTGAGTTGCCAGGATTAGGTCATATGCCCCAGTTTGAAGACTATGATGTTTTCATAAAAGCATTTCATCAGGCTCTTGAGCAATAATAAACATAAAACCTGGCTTAAATCGCTAGCATTTTTGTGTATTCGCTGTACTTATTATGGCCAAAAATGGTTCCATAATTGTATGGCTTAAACCGATTATGGCAAATTACTGCGGCGTTATACCTTTTAAAGGATTAAAACATGTCTTTGCTGCTAACTGTTTTAGCAACCACACTGCTTGCTGGTTTGGCTATGCCATTAGGCGCTTTAATTGCCCATTTTGAGAACGTGAGCAGTGAGTGGCTCGAACAGGAATTTAGGCACAGTGTCATGGCTTTTGGCGGCGGAGCTTTATTGTCAGCGGTTGCTTTAGTTTTGGTGCCAGAGGGCATAGCGAGTCTTAAGCCATTACCTGCTTGTATGTGGCTTATGGCTGGTGGACTGAGTTTTATGGCCCTTGATATTTACCTTAACAAAATAGATACCCCAGCCTCTCAACTAGCAGCCATGCTGGCAGATTTTATTCCAGAATCAATCGCTTTGGGTGCTGCATTTGCGACAGGAAGTAACAACGCGTTCTTATTGGCAGCGTTAATCGCGTTACAAAATGTGCCAGAAGGATTTAGTGCCTACCGTGAATTAAATGCATCTTCTGCGTATAAACCCCAAAAAATAATCATCATGTTTTGTTTAATGGCAATGCTGGGTCCTATAGCTGCAATGTGTGGTTATTTGTGGTTATCAGAGTCACCAGAAATTATTGCGGCAGTGATGCTTTTCGCATCAGGCGGTATTCTCTACTCCATATTTCAAGATTTGGCTCCTCAGGTAAAACTTGAAAAACGTTGGGCACCGCCAATGGGAGCTGTATTTGGTTTTGGTCTTGGTATGTTGGGATTAATGTTAACCACGTCATGATCTCTGTGCTACATAGTCGTGCTAAATAATTCTGCAAGCATCAACGTAATGAACTGGGAATAAAAACAAATGGATTACATCAATTTATCTTATCTGCATTTAGTCACTGTAGTGCCGGCATTTTTCATTGGCACTTATTTACTTATTGTTAGAAAAGGTACGCCTAAACACAAAGCATTAGGCAAAATTTATATGGTGTTGATGTTGTTCACTGCCATCGTGTCACTGTTTATGCCTGCTCAACTCGGAAGTCGCTTTTTGAATCACTTTGGCTATATTCATTTGTTAAGTCTTCTAACGCTTTACGCTGTTCCTGCGGGCTATTTTTATATTAAAAAAGGCAATGTTCGGGGGCACAAACGAAGCATGATTATATTGTATTGTGGTGGTCTCATTGTCGCGGGCACCTTTGCTTTTATGCCTGGTAGATTGTTGAATGATTGGGTTTTTAGCTAACCAGTTGATTGCAATGCGCTTTTACACATTATTATCCATGTGAGTTTAACGATGAAAGTGGATGACATGGTTAAACATATACGGGTGGACTCATGAAATACCAGTTTGGCTCAGGCACTGTATCAGATATTTTGGCGGTATTAGCGCAAATTCCAGAGTTTGAAAAAGCAATGTCTGTGGACCTTATCGAAAACCGATTAGCAGGCAAAAACTATCTGATTTTAGTGGCAGGATTAGATAACAAGCCTGTGGGGTTTAAAGTGGGCTATACGTTATCTGATGGTCAGTTTTACAGCTGGTTAGGCGGTGTAGTTCCTGAGCATCGCAACATGAAAGTTGCTTCTCAGCTGCGACTTATTCAAGAGTCTTGGGCGATTGATAATGGCTTTAAATCTATTAGTGTTAAATCGATGAATCAATTTCCTGCCATGTTACAGATGCTTATAGCGAGTGGTTATCAAATCTGCGGTTATGAGGATAATGGGTCAATAACCGACAGTAAGATAGAATTTATTAAATTTTTACAAACACCGTAAAATAAATAACCCCGCGTAAAGCTCGAGCCTTCCTTATGTTGCCTGTTATCGCGACTTACTATTAGTAAATGAACAGATAAACGCCCTATGAAAGCTCTGAAGCTATGAAGCTATGAGAGATTACCGCGATTCACTCAATGGTATGACTTGTGTGCATGATGATAATAAATACTGCAGGGTTTGACATGGCTCAGGTAGAATGCCGGCACTTAGCTTTTTCATTTTTAGGCGTATTGTAGATGCAAATCAATCGTGTACTTCTGACCGCAGTTGGTAGTGTTTTACTGGCTATGGTGACCATTCAATCCGGCGCTTCTTTAGCAAAGCAACTTTTTCCCTTGGTCGGGCCTGAAGGCACTACTGCATTACGTTTAGGTTTTGCGGCTGCCGTACTTTGGTTGGTGTTTCGTCCATGGCGAGCATTACCCCAAGGTCGAGATTGGCAGAGTATTATTATTTATGGCCTGTGCTTAGGCGGGATGAATATCCTGTTTTATTTGGCCATTGAACGGATCCCGCTTGGGATTGCGGTTGCGCTTGAGTTTACCGGCCCTTTGGCAGTGGCTTTATTTAGCTCTAAGCGAAAAAGTGATTTGTTTTGGGTTGCTTGCGCCATTGCAGGGATTTTACTGTTGCTGCCTGATTTATCTAGCTCGCAAGGACTTGATTTAGTCGGGGCATTAATGGCGTTGGGGGCGGGAGCATGTTGGGCTGGATACATTTTATTTGGCACCCGTACTGGTAAGCAGGCATCAGGCGGTATTACGGTTGCTCTCGGGATGACTGTTGCTGCAGTGGTGTTAGTGCCTGTAGGCGCCGTTAGCCAAGGTTTAGCGTTACTTAGCTGGGAAGTGTTACCGCTTGGTTTATTGGTAGGGGTGTTATCTAGCGCCTTACCTTATTCTTTGGAAATGATCGCTCTTAGAAATATGCCAACACAGGCCTTTAGCGTGCTAATGAGTTTAGAACCTGCGATTGCTGCATTGGCTGGATTTATTATTTTAAGTGAGCAATTAACCTTGCTACAGTGGTCTGCCATTGGTTTGGTGATTATTGCCTCAATAGGCAGTAGTTTCACGCCTAAAAAAGCCGTTGAAATGGGCGTGTAGCTTTGTTTATAACCCTCACTGATTGTTCCAATTGCTAATTACATTGAGATTCTCTTTTGCTTATAGCTGAAGGTGCTGCGAGCCACAACAGCTAGCTTATGCTGGCTGTGTGTTTAATGTTATCTCTTAAACGGTAATAGTGACTTCTCGCTCATCAATTCCAGCTCAATTATTTCTGTATAGAACCACAATGTTATCGATTAAAAATGGCAATGTTAGCAACCTATTGTGTGGTTGTTAAATGTACAGTGACTCAGAAGGATATATAAAATACTAGACTGTATTTTTATTGTTTAATCTTTATACTTGCCGGCTATTTTGTCTTTGTAGAATGTGAAAAATGAAAAGTTGGATATTTTTAAGTGTGGCCATTTTAACTGAAGTGGTCGCTACTTCAGCGCTTAAAGCCAGTGATGGATTTTCAAAATTGGCGCCTTCAATCGTAGTTATTGTGGGCTACGTGTTGTCTTTTTATTTTTTATCCTTAGCACTAAAAGGTATTCCTGTTGGTATTGCTTATGCCACGTGGGCTGGGTTGGGTATTGTGTTAATTACAGCTATCGCTTGGGTGATGTATGGGCAAAAACTCGATTTAGGTGCGCTGGTGGGTATGACGTTCATTTTAATTGGTGTCGTTGTGATGAATTTATTCTCAAACGTTACGCCGCATTAGTATTAGCGTTAGTACATCACAAATAACATAGACATTGCGTAGCAGAATCCTTGTGTTTTTATTCCCTTTTTTCTCCACTTTTCGAACCGACGGTACCCATTTCTCGTTAATAGTGCTAATGCGCAGCGTTTTTAGGCACAACAAAAGGGGCTTAGCAATGATAGTCATTGTTAAGCCCCTTTTGTTTAGTGTTAGTCATAGCCTTGGATGTAGCAGCTCAAGCCTAAGCGATGAATGGGTTGATCGCCTAGGTTGTAAGCACTATTACCACGCCATGTCTAAAATCTTACGGCTGGTAGCTAAATCGACTTGGCCGCTTTCAGATAATGCCGTCATACCGTGTGCTTCTAAAGCATCTACTACTAGGCTAAGTTGTTCTTGCGTTACACCGTGATCGCGTAAACGTACTGGTAACCCCACTTGCTTGAAGAAAGCCTCTGTTTTATCAATGGCTTGATCTACACGGCTTGCTTCATCACCTTCAGTGATATCCCAAACACGTGCTGCGTATTGCACTAATTTAGCGTGTTTTTGCTCTTTCAGCACACGCCATAGTGATGGCAATACAACGGCTAACGTTTGTGCGTGGTCGATATGGAATAGCGCAGTTAGCTCATGTCCAATCATGTGAGTAGACCAATCTAATGGCACGCCAGTGCCTATCATGCCGTTTAGGGCAGATGTTGCACTCCACATTAAGTTAGCGCGGGCATCGTAGTTCGTTGGCTCTTCAACAGTGATAGGACCAATTTCAATGAGGGTACGCATAATACCTTCTGCCATGCGGTCTTGTACGCGGGCATCAACTGGGTAAGTCGCATATTGCTCAAGCACATGCACAAACGCATCGACAACACCGTTTGCAACTTGAATTTTTGGTAAGCTGAACGTTAATTCAGGATCAAGCATGGCAAATGTTGGGTAGGCACATGGGTGATTTACTGGGAACTTACCACCTTGATAGCTTACGACTGCAAAGGCGTTCATTTCTGAACCCGTAGCCGGCAGGGTAGCAATAACGCCAAGTGGAATAACCTTGTCATTCGCCACTGGAACTGGTGTAAAGCCGTGATGTAATAAGCTTGCCGTGTCGCCATCAAACTGAGTTGCAAGGGCGATAAATTTGGTGCCGTCCATCACTGAACCACCACCAACAGCGAGTAAGAAGTCGATGTTTTCTTTACGAGCAACTTCAACTGCTTTGATCAGTGTGTCGTACTTAGGATTAGCTTCAATACCGCCAAATTCAAATACTGTGCGGTTACCTAATGCTGCTTTGACTTTATCTAGTGTGCCGAAACGTTGTACGCTGCCGCCACCGTAAGTGATTAATACTCGCGCATTGGCTGGGACAAGTTGGTCTAACTCTGCAATACGGTCTTTACCGAAAACAACATGAGTAGGGTTACGATAATCAAAATTAAGCATAATTGGTGCCTTTTGGTTTAGCGATGAAACAAATAAGTGGCTGATTATGTAAATAGATTGATGATACACAACAGCAACGATAAATCATGTGGCTATGATAGCCTTTTGAGTCAAAATAAACATACACAGAACTGTCGTGTTCATACCTATTCCTATCTTTATTGTGTGCATATGGTTATTTATTGATAATTTTAATACCTTTTACTGCTTTTTTGGTAGTATCGATACCATAGGTTTCTCTGAGAGGAAGGGTATGAGTGAGATAGCAACATTAATGGCTCAGTTGGCCCCAAAAGAAGGGGTCAATGATACGCATTTATCTGGCGTGCATGTGTTTCGCAGCTCACAATATGGTGCGCGCGGGCCAATGTGCTATTCGCAAGGGGTGCTTATTGTCGGCCAAGGCAAAAAGCGGGTTTATTTAGACAATCAAACCTTTGAATACGATCGCCAACGCTCTTTAGTGATGACAGTGCCATTGCCAGTAGAATGTGAAACCTTTGCCAGTATTGAAGAACCTGTGTTGGTGTTGATGGTTGATATTGATTTAGTACAACTCAATTACATTATTCGGTTAATGGATGAGCATCATCAAATCCCTAAAGATTTAAACGAATCGCGTCAGAGCGGCTTTTTTGTTGCTGATAACACTGAAGATATGGATTGCAGTGTTATTCGGTTATTACAAGCGTTGCAGTCGCCGTTAGAAGCAAAAGTAATGGGCGAGGCGTTAGTGCTTGAGTTGTTATATCGCCTATTGGATTCCCCCAATGCAGCACCGCTTTATGCGTTGTCGTTAAGTCATACCCGTTTATCGAGGGTAGAAAAAGCCCTTAACTACATTCATAAACATTATGGTGAGTCAGTTGAAGTAGACACATTAGCAAGCTTGGTGAATATGAGCCCGTCGGCATTCCATCGTAGCTTTAAAGAAGTTACCGCTTCATCACCAATACAATATTTAAAAAAGATTCGCCTTAATAAAGCCAAAGCGTTGTTACAGTTGCAAAATCTAAAAGTAAAAGAGGTATCAACTCAGGTGGGTTATGAAAGTACGGCTCAATTTAGTCGCGAGTTTAAACGCTACTTTGATCAAAGCCCTGGCGAGTGCGCTAGGTTATAATTTGGATTTGAGCTTAACGAATGTGCTCCTAGAGGGCACGTCATAGTGTGAATGAAGGTTACCAATGATGACAGCCCCCATACATATTACTTTTTTTGAGTTTTTAACGCCGTTAGTCGCATCAGGGCAGAAGACGATTACTATTCGTGATGCCAGCGAAAATGATTATCGGCCCGGGAGTCAGGTTGAAGTGTTTACGCTCGAAAACCATATTAAGGTGTGCGATATCATTATTTTGGCCGTTGAGCCATTAGCATTTAATGATATTAACGAGTTTCATGCTACTCAAGAAAATTTGCCATTGGTTGAGTTAAAACAGCTGATACAAACTGTGTACCCTAATCAGCAAGCCCTGTTTATGATTTCATTTAAATTGGTTGATGCGTCATACTCGTGACTCTTTAATAAACGCGAGTTAATATTTCCAATGCTGTTTATTGTTGTTTTATTCCCTTGATAATCCTTTCATCATTGCTAAACAGCAATGTCTAAAACATGATCTGCTTAACAAATGAGCGATGATAACCGTGCTAGTTTGCATATCTATTGGCTACCTCACATTTTAGCCATCTCTAAAGTGATATTTTGTTTTTCTGCTTACGGTATGCGTGTTTTATTAGCGCTTGTTATTCAATGGTTTTGCTCTCAGGGCTCATTCAGTTAGGATTTTTTATGTCTTCAATAATTCAGTCAGCCAGCCAGGAGTTGATTAAACCTTATCAATCTAATATTACCGTCCCCAATTGGATGATTAGCTCTATGGAGCGGGTCATGCAGTATTATGTGGATAAAAATTTACGTTTAGACACTATTTCTACAGACCGCATGCCTAAGCCTGTTGAAGGTAAAAAGTACATGTTGTATGCGCACATTCCGTTTTGCCATACCTTGTGTTCGTTTTGTACTTTCCACCGTTTTTTATTCCGCGAAGATAAAGCACGCGAATACTTTGTCGCGCTGCGCAAAGAGATTCAAATGGCCAAAGATTTAGGCTATGAGTTTGAGTCAATGTACATTGGCGGTGGCACGACCACCGTGCTTGAAGATGAGTTAGCTCGTACCATCGAACATGCAAAAAATCTGTTTCCTGGCATTAAAGAAGTGTCTTGTGAGTCTGATCCGCAGCATTTGGCTAATCCTGAATTTAAGCAATTAAAAGGCCTAGTAGATAGAATGTCAATTGGGGTACAGAGCTTCGATGATGGCATTTTAAAAATGACCGACCGCTTAGATAAATTTGGCTCAGGTCAGCAAACTTTTGACAATATTATGGCGGCTAAAGAGCTATTTCCGATCATTAACGTGGATTTGATTTTTGGTTTTCGTGGCCAAACCAAGGAGATTATCCAGTCCGATCTGGATATGGCGTCTAAACTCGACCCGCGCCAAATTACCACTTATCCATTGATGATCACCCATCAAACCCGTAAGAGTGTTAAAGGTACGTTAGCTGCCCCTCAGGGCGAAATGATGGATCAGTATCGCCAAATTTTAAATACTTTAACCGGACAATATACTCAATTATCAGCTTGGGCGTTTGGTAAAACCAATGACGAAGGTTTTGATGAGTATGTAATTGATTTTGATGAATACTTGGGGGTTGGTTCTGGCTCATTTAGCTTTTTAAATGACACGCTATATGTGAATACCTTTTCACTGAAAAAATACCAACAACGTATTGCTGAAGGTCGTATGGCGGTTGAGCAACAGAAAAAATATCAATTAAAAGAAGTGATGCAATATCGATTTTTATTGGGGATGTTTTCGGGGCGTTTATCGCGTAAATATTTCCGTGACACTTTTAACGTTAATTTAGACACTGCGTTGTTTAAAGAAATGACCTCAATGAAAGCCATGGGAGCCATTAAAAATGACCCAGTTAATCCAGACGAATTAATCGTAACTGATAATGGCAAAATGTTGGGGTTATTGATGATGAAGGAGTTTTACTCCGGCATGGACAATGTGCGCGCCCAATTACGACAACCACTTGGCGCAACGGATATGTAATCTTGTTTAGATTAGCAAAGGCCGTGATTATCACGGCCTTTTTGTTATACTCAAGGCTCTTTTTATCTACGCTTTTTTAGGTGAGTTGCATGGCCAATATTCTTTTGCTTGCCAATATCAATTGTGATCGCATTTTAATGCTTGATAAGCCCTTACAAACGGGTGGTCGATTTCATTATCAGGATGGTGGATTGCGTTTAGGTGGCGGCGGCGCAAACACGGGATTAGGTTTAGTGTGGGCTCAACATAATGTTTCACTAGTAAGTGAAGTCGGTAGTGATGACATAGGCGACTGGATTTTAGCTAAAGCCAGTACCTTAGGGCTTGATTGTCGTTTGGTACATCGTTTTGTTGGTAATACTTGTGAGATGTTACTGGTGATGACACCTGATGGTGAACGAACCATTATTCGACCTCAGCGACCTGTTTTTGAACTTCCTGCGCCACCAGATTGGCAACATTGGGATGCTTTTTATATTAATTCATCGGCCAAAGGTGCTGGCGCTTGGGCGGCGGATGCGATGGCGTGTAACCCTAACTGTAAAGTGATATCGCAATTAGCCAAGGATGAACGTAATCGTCCTTGTCATGTGTTGATCGCTTCAATTACCGATATGCAAGGTCGTTGCAATCAGGACCCATGGCGGTTTGCTCAGGCTATTGCTGGTGATGCATTGGAACACTTTATTGTGACAGATGGCGACCAAGGGGCGATGGTGTACAGTAATGCTGGAGAACAACATGTGCCAGCCGTTATTGCCAATGTGGTTGACACGACTGGTGCTGGCGATGCCTATGCCGCAGGCGTTATTCATGGTTTATGTCAGCAAATGTCTATTACTGATGCTATGCATGAAGGTGCGTTGTGGGCATCATTTGCGGTAGCCACTAAAAGCTCTATTCCTGGTAAGGCACTTAAGCAGTATCTAACCTAAGCCCAACACGGGTTAAGTTAAGGTTTGCAGGCGAACATTGTGCATTTGTTAAGTGTGTGCGGATAACTCAAATAATATTGCTTTGTCATTTTAGTGTCATTGTTGGCCTATATGATGAGCCCGTCTAAACAACTTTTATAGCGTCGAATGGTTCAGACCATTTTTAGCTATTATTTTTGCTATATTATCTCCCATTTTATTTATGGCCTTACTCTTCCCCAGTAAGGCTTTTTTTTGTCTGAAAATTGGGTATATTGGCACTCTATAATCATGCTTAAGCAAGGGTATGCTGGATGAGTAAGCTATTGGTAAAGAGTATTTCTGGGCTGTATTTAGGCGACCAAGTGCAAATGCATAACGGTGTTGCCAGTTGTATTAACCAAAAACATGCCGCTAAGCAGTTGACCGTGCAATTTGACCACGTAATAGGCAATCGTGAGGCCGACCCTAAACATCACGGCGGCCTCGATAGAGTGTTGCATCATTTTCCGCGTGAGCATTATGGCCAATATCGCCGCTGGGATTTAATGACTACGTTTCGTGATGCACCTTCTATGGGTGAAAATATCAGTACCGTTGGCCTTAATGAAGCACAGGTTAATATTGGTGACATCATCCAAATTGGTGATGTCACCTTGCAAGTTACACAACCTCGTTCACCGTGTTTCAAACTCAACCTACAGTTTGGTCATCCTAAATTTGCCTTAGCCATGCAAGAAAGCCGTATGTGCGGCTGGTTTTATCGAGTGTTGTCTGAAGGTGACATTCGTCCGAGTGACAGTATCTGTTTGCTAGAAAGAAAAACGGATATCAGTGTGGCTAAAGCGATGCAGATTTATTTTTTAGCTGAATTTGATGCAGAGCAATATCAGACATTGCTTGAGTGCGAAGGCTTAGCGCAAAGTTGGGTTAATTCATTGCAACGCCGGCTGGATCAGCAAAGTATAGAAGATTGGGCAATGCGCTTATATGGCAACGCCAGTTAATGCCTCCCGGTATGATAAGAACGATATGATAAAAACAACATGATAAGGAATATCAAATGAGTGAACAGATAGTCGAAGTTAGCAAGCAAGCCAAAGATATGGGGTTATTGATCCATGCTGCCAGTTTTGCCGGTTATGTGTTTCCGCTAGGAAGTGTTTTAGGCCCTTTAATTGTCTGGTTAATGAAGCGTGATGAATTTGAGTTTGCCAATCAATGCGGCAAGAACTGTCTTAATTTTAAATTGAGCTTAATGATATATGCCATGGTGTCAGCAATATTAATTTTGATTGGCGTGGGAGTAATACTATTAGCAGCTCTAGCATTGCTTGATATTATTTGTACTATTATCGCTATTATTAAAGCCAACGATGGCATAGCTTACCAATATCCGCTCACTATCCGGTTTATTAAGTAACCCGAACTCGAAATAAAAACGCCACTCAAATGTGTGGCGTTTTTGTTAAAGCGCTTTCTAAAGATATTACACTTTAAAGCGGGCTACTAAGACATCTAGTCGACTGGCTAACTGATTCAATGATTTACTCGCATTTGCAGCCGCGTGAGCGGTATCTGCTGTTCGTAGAGTGATATCGTTGATTTCAGTCACATTACGATTAATGTCTTCAACCACGGTAGATTGCTCTTCAGTGGCGGCAGCAACTTGAATGTTCATATCGCTAATTAGCGCAATGCGTTCGCTAATACCACTTAACGACTGGCTTGCTTCATCGACAGCTGTAACACCTTCGAGTGAGCGGCTACGAGATTGCTCCATAGCATTAACTGCGCGACTGGTTTCTGATTGAAGCTTATCAATCATATTTTGCACTTGGTTGGTTGATGCAGCGGTGCGAGAAGCTAAGTTACGTACTTCATCTGCAACCACAGCAAAGCCTCGTCCAGCTTCTCCAGCGCGAGCGGCTTCAATGGCTGCGTTCAGTGCCAGTAAGTTGGTTTGCTCTGAAATGGCACGAATAACATCTAAAATACTGCCAATTGATTTAGTGTGTGTCGCTAGCGACTCAATCACTTCACCGACTTGTTCAACGTCTTTAGACAATTGATTGATAGTCGAACGCGCACGGGTTACAACTTTTTGACCATCAACAGATTCAGTATCTGCATCACGAGCGGTGACAGCGGCTTGAGCTGCATTGCTAGCAATTTCGTTAACCGTGGCGCCCATTTCGTTAATGGCAGTAACAACCATGATGGTACGGTCTTTTTGTAACTGACTATCCGCTAATGTTTGATTAGATTGGTTTGATACATCAAGTGCCGATAAACCTAGTTGTTCGCTGGTTTTGGCAACTTCGACTACAGTATCTTGGATTTTGCTGATGAAGCTATTAAAGCCTCGGGCAAGCTGGGCTATTTCGTCATCGCCATTAACTGGTAATCTTTGGCGTAAATCACCTTCACCTTCACCAATGTTACGAAATAGCTCGGCAATATGTGCAATCGGACGACTAACCGAACCCGCGACGGCAATTGAAATGGCAATAAATACCGCAGCGATCAGTACGGTCCATAATAATATCTGATAAGCCGACTCTTGTAGCAGGGCAAATACTTCTGCTTCAGGTACTTGAGCGACCAAGTACCAATCCATTGATTTAATGTAGCTACTAGCAATTAACATGTGCTGACCATCTACTTCTGCTTTAACTAAGTTAAAGTCATTTTTGTTTAGTAGCTGGTTAGTATTAGCGTTAGGGTAAAGGTTACTGAGTTTGCTTTTACCGATCTTACTCGTGTCTTGGTGCAGTTTGACGTCACCTTTAGTATCAACTAAATATACAAATCCGCTGTCTTCAATTTTAAATGAAGCCAGTAAATTAACCATATCATCTAACGATTTTGCTAGGCCTACCAAACCTCGACCATCAGGTTGTTGATAATTAATGTAGAGCTTAACATCACCGTTACTAGGCTCTGTGAATACATTCAGCATTCGCTCTTGCTTACTATCGCGATAGTCAAAAAACCAAGCATCTTGTTGTTGGTTTAATATGCGTAAAAACCCATCTTGGTTGTAGTATGCCGCGGTTTCACGGTCGGCATAAGATGCTTGAGCTAAATCATATTGATTTTTTATGCTATTAAGTTCAGCTATAACAATTTTTTCTTGGTCTGCAGGTCGGCCATTTTCAAGCCATTCAAGCAACATTTTACTATTAGCTAGCTGTTCGCCTGCATTCATTAGGCTACTGATTTCGAGATCGATCTCGTTGCGAATTTGCATGAGCAAACTCGGCATTTCCGAGTTTAGCATCCGCTGTTCAACAACTTGTTTTGCACTTCGTTGACTTAATAATCCGACTAAGATCGTGGATAGCAATACAGCAACCGTCACGGTCAGTAATATTTTTTGCTTAATGGTAAGTGTATTCATCTACAACAGCCTCTTGGGAGTATCTCTATGGTATATCGGACACAATGGCAATAAATTGATAGTTATTTTGCTGCTAAGTTGATTCAGTCAGCAAAATAGCCTTTTGGTGTAGGTTGTTTTGATTTTATGTGGGTAATGATAGTCGATAAAACAAAAAAAACGCACCTATATTTAAGTGCGTTTTATTGACTGTGCCAATATTTTAACTATTGGTTCGCTTACATATTTGGATAGTTTGGCCCGCCGCCGCCTTCTGGTGTGACCCAGGTAATGTTTTGGCTTGGGTCTTTAATGTCACAAGTTTTACAGTGAATGCAATTTTGACCATTAATGACAAACTTTTTGTCGCCGGCTGCTTCAACAACTTCATAAACCCCGGCAGGACAGTAACGTTGCGCGGGTTCATCAAATTTAACTAAGTTAACCGATATTGGGATACTTTGGTCTTTTAGATGTAAATGACACAGCTGATCTTCTTCATGAAAAGTATTCGACAGATATACCGACGATAACTTATCAAAACTCAACTTGCCGTCAGGTTTAGGATAGTCAATTTTATTGTAATCGCTAGCTAAGCCCATCGTGGCGTAATCTGGGGTCGTGTCTCTAAACGTCACTGGAAACTTGCCACCAAACCAATTTTGGTCGATATAGTTAAAGGCGCCACCGATTAGCGTGCCAAACTTATGCATTGCAGGACCAAAGTTGCGCGAGCTATAAAGCTCTTCATGTAGCCAGCTTTTTTCGAAGCGGTCTTGGAAGCAGTCGAGATCTTTGCCGCCTTCAAGCCCGGCAATTAAGCCTTCGCCTAAGGTTTTTGCCGCGATGATACCGCTTTTAATTGCCGTATGCGTGCCTTTGATTTTGGCAAAGTTAAGCGTACCCGCATTACAGCCAATGATTAAACCACCAGGAAAACTCATTTTAGGTAATGAATTTAAGCCGCCTTTGGCAAGGGCGCGAGCACCATAGGATAAGCGCTCACCGCCAGTTAATGTTTCGGCAATCACTGGGTGTGTTTTATAGCGTTGAAACTCATCAAATGGACTGAGATGAGGGTTTTTATAGTTTAAATCAATAATTAACCCAACAGCAACTTGGTTGTCTTCCATGTGGTATAGGAATCCACCACCAGATGAGCCATCCACGAGAGGCCAGCCACCGGTATGAACCACTTTACCCTGTTGATGTTGCTCTGCAGGGATTTTCCAAATTTCTTTAAAGCCTAAGCCATAATGCTGTGGCGTTTTACCATTGTCTAAATGGTATTTTTGGATCAGTTGTTTACCTAAATGGCCACGGCAGCCTTCTGAAAATACGGTGTATTTGGCATGCAATTCCATACCCGGCATATAGCTGTCTTTATGTTGACCATTTTCGCCAACACCCATATCACCGATTAAAATGCCTTTAACGCTGTTATCTTCATTAAACAGTAATTCACTGGCTGCAAAACCTGGGAAAATCTCTACGCCCATGGCTTCAGCTCGGTTGGCTAACCAGCGAGCTAAGTTACCCACACTAATAATGTAGTTACCATCATTGTGCATTGTTTTAGGCACTAAGCTGTTGGGCATTAAGCGAGATTTTGTCTCTGAGTTTAGCAGGTAGATTTCGTCATGAGTGACTTTGGTGGTTAGCGGGATGTCTGAATCACGCCAATCATTAAATAATTCGTCCAGTACATCGGGTTCAAATACGGCACCCGATAAAATATGAGCACCAACCTCAGAGCCTTTTTCTACCACGCAAACAGTGATTTCTTTATCGGCATCTTTAGATATTTGCATTAAACGACAAGCGGTCGCCAAACCTGCAGGGCCAGCACCGACAATTACTACGTCGAACTCCATTGACTCGCGTTCCATCTTCTCACCTTTCAAAGTTTCCCGTTCATTGCGGGTTTATTGTTTTTTATAACGATTAAAATAAGTAAACGATCGTTTATCCTTTACTCACCTTACCGCAAAATGAACGTTTGTCACAGTGGCAAACTCAATCTTGTTAGCGTGAGTCGAGTCACAAATAGATAACGATATAGTCTTTCAAGCTAAGATATTCACCTAAAGGGGTATTTGTAAAACGGTATTTAGGCCTATAATTGGATCTGACGGTTCTCCGAGCTTTTTGCCCTACGTCAATGATATGGGCAGTTAGCCGTGGTAATTTTGCCACCGGGGTGAGTAAAGAAATGCACTCACCTCCCACACTTGGAAAGGTTAACATGTCCCAACTACAAGACAGCTTTGGTCGACGATTTCACTATTTGCGGATGTCAGTTACTGATGTTTGCAATTTCAAATGCACTTATTGTTTACCCGACGGTTATCGTCCGGATGGTAAACCTACCTTCTTAACCCTCAACGAGATTGAAAATCTGGTTGCCGGTTTCGGTGAGGTAGGCACACAAAAAGTTCGTATCACTGGTGGCGAGCCCACTCTACGCAAGGATTTCACAGATATTGTGCGGATCGTTGCCGACAATCCCAATATTAATACCGTAGCGATGACCACCAATGGGTACCGTTTACAGCAACATGCCAAAGAATGGTATGACGCAGGTTTACGGCGCATTAATGTGTCTGTTGATAGCTTAGATCCTAAAATGTTTTATCAAATTACTGGCGAAAATAAGTTCGACCAAGTAATGCGCGGTATTGACGCGGCTCTTGAAGCGGGTTTTGAGCGAGTTAAAGTCAATGCAGTATTATTGAAAGGCTTAAACGACAAAGATTTACCGCGTTTTTTACAGTGGATTAAAAACACGCCTATTGATTTACGTTTTATTGAATTAATGGAAACCGGTTTAGGTCACGACTACTTCAATGCGCATCATTTGGCGGGTGTAGACATTAAAAAACAACTTGAGCGAGAAGGCTGGTTATATGACTTGCCAAGTGTTGATGATGGTCCTGCGCAAAACTTCAGCCATGCAGATTATCAAGGTCGTATTGGATTAATTATGCCTTACGCCAAGAATTTCTGTGCCAGCTGTAACCGCTTACGAGTTTCTGCAAAGGGTAAATTACATTTATGTTTGTTTACTGAAAATGGCGTCGATTTACGCGATTTAATACAAAACCCTTCGCAGCGAGATGAATTAATTAGCCGCTTACACGGTCAATTAGCGCAGAAAAAAGAAACCCACTTTTTACATCAAGGCATTACAGGTGTGACTCAACACCTTGCCTCTATTGGTGGTTAAGCCGTTATTGAGTTAAACCGACTGACGCGGCAATACATGTGGCGCTCAGTCGATGGACATTGAATTTGATTAAGGCAGTAAAAAAGCATGAGCAATTGTTTTACCCATATTAACGCCGATGGCAATGCCCATATGGTCGATGTGACTGAAAAAGCCGTCACTGAGCGCGAAGCCCGCGCTGAAGCTTTTATTGATATGGCCGCGGATACTTTAGCCATGATCATGAATGGCAGCCATCACAAAGGTGATGTATTTGCTACCGCACGTATTGCCGGTATTCAAGCGGCTAAAAAAACATCTGATTTGATCCCATTATGTCACCCTCTAATGTTGACTAAGGTTGAGGTGGAGCTTGAAGCTCAGCCTGATCATAACCGCGTGCGCATTACCA
The DNA here is from genome assembly GCF_040310165.1 of Shewanella sp. AC91-MNA-CIBAN-0169. Lineage (NCBI taxonomy): Bacteria > Pseudomonadati > Pseudomonadota > Gammaproteobacteria > Alteromonadales > Shewanellaceae > Shewanella > Shewanella sp. AC91-MNA-CIBAN-0169. The sequence continues at coordinate 43,027 of NZ_JBEOPM010000021.1, read as the reverse complement.
GTTTGTGCAAGTTGTCGGGTAAAACCGGTGTTGAAATGGAAGCGCTAACAGCAGCTTCTGTGGCAGCCTTAACCATTTACGACATGTGTAAAGCCGTACAAAAAGACATGATTATTTCTCAAGTTCGTTTGCTTGAAAAACGCGGCGGGAAATCGGGTCATTTTAAAGTCTAATTCGGCCATTACGAACTAACATAAACCCAATATTTGTTATGAATAAATGCATTGAGAGACCACTATGATCCAAGTGTTATTTTTTGCGCAAATCCGTGAGTTATTAGGCACCGCTAAAGTTGAACACAGTGGCGATAATATTGATACTGCAGAAGCATTACGTGCAGCGCTTGCCGCTACTGATGATAAATGGGCCAAAGTGTTGGCATCAGACAAATTGCTGGTGGCGATTAATCAAACCATGAGTCAGTGGGATTCACCTGTAAATGATGGCGATGAAGTGGCCTTTTTCCCTCCTGTCACAGGGGGATAATATGGAACATCATAGCAACCAAATTGTTGTACGAGTCCATACGGAAGACTTTAGTGTCGCTGATGAGTACGCCTTACTTGCCTGTGATAATCAGGACGGTGCCGTGGTTAATTTTGTTGGCAAAGTACGAGACTTTAATGATGGCAGCGCTGTAACTGACTTAACCCTCGAACATTATCCTGGTATGACTGAATCAGTATTACTGCAGATTAGCCAACAGGCTTGTGAACGTTGGCCTTTAAATAAAGTGACGATTATTCATCGAGTGGGTACGTTGTCGCTCGGCGAACAAATTGTGTTTATTGGTGTAACCAGTGCTCATCGTAAAGCGGCTTTTGCGGCATGTGAGTTTTTAATCGATTTTTTAAAAACGAAAGCGCCTTTTTGGAAGCTTGAAGCAGGTGATACTGGCGCTAAGTGGGTTGAAGCGCGTGATAGCGATCAGCAAGCAGCCAAAATGTGGCAAAAGTAATCGTCTATATGGCTCGTACATAGCAAGGATAAACCCTCAATGTCTTTCATTAACGCCAACATTACTCAGCGTTCATACTCATATCTACCCCGATTCCGGGCTGGCGTTATCGCATTATTCTTTGCCATTGTTAGTTCCGTAGGGTTTAGTTCTGCAAGTGTCGCGAGTGATGCTCCGGCCATTGCTGCGGCTGCTAACATTAAATTTGCGGTAGATGAGATAGCGATACGTTTTCAGCAGCAAACGGGTTTGGCTCTGCGGATCAGTTATGGTTCTTCGGGTAATTTTGTCACCCAAATTCAGCATGGTGCACCGTTTGAGATGATGCTCAGTGCCGATGAAGATTATATTGAGCGGTTACATCAAGCGGGCTTTACCCAAAATGATGGCGTTGTTTATGCCATCGGTCGGCTTGCTCTTGCTGCACCTAAGAAGTCGCCGTTAATTTTAGATCCTGAGTTAGTTGGATTAGCGCAATTAATCGCCGATGGAAAGGTGTCTCGTTTTGCGATAGCAAATCCTGATCATGCTCCCTATGGTGAACGTGCGCGTGAAGTCCTTAAAGCGAAAGGTTTGTGGGACGCACTGCAACCTAAACTGATTTTAGGTGAAAATGCTTCACAAGCTGCCCAATTTACCATTAGTGGATCGACTCAAGGTGGTATTGTGCCGTTATCATTGGTGCTATCTCCTGAATTTACCAAGCGTGGTAACTATGTGGTTATCCCTGATTCGCTATATCAACCGCTTAATCAACGGATGGCATTAATGCCTAATGCATCTGAAACTGCGGAGCGATTTTATCAATACATGCAATCAGCAGATGCACAGGAAGTATTAACTCAATTTGGGTTTAATTTACCCAAACCTGCTGTAAAGAAGGCTGATTAATGGATTGGCAAGCTCTGTGGCTGTCGGTCAAACTGAGTTGTTTTACCGTAGTATTGTTAATTCCGTTGGCCATTATTGTCGGGCGGGCGTTGGCATATCGCCAATTTAAAGGTAAATCATGGCTTGAAGCTTTGATCATGGTGCCGTTAGTGTTACCGCCAACGGTCATTGGTTATTACCTGCTAGTAGGGTTAGGTAATCAGAGCATGATTGGTCAATGGGTTGAGCAGTTAACCGGCCAACAATTGGTGTTTCATTTCTCAGGATTGGTAATCGCTTCCATTATCGTCAATATTCCCTTTGCGGTTCAGCCTATTCAACGTGCTTTTGAAACCATTCCTATCGATATTCGTGATGCCGCAGCTTGCTGTGGCATGAGTCGATTACGGATATTTTTTCGAATAGAATTACCTATGATATGGCCTGGTGTATTAACGGCCGTTGTACTGTGTTTTTCCCATGTATTGGGCGAATTTGGTGTGGTGTTGATGTTGGGCGGTAACATTGCCGGTGAAACCAAAACCATCTCAATAGCGATTTATGATAGTGTGCAGGCATTCGATTTCGATTCTGCAGGAATGATGTCTTTGGTATTATTGTTGTTTGCGGTGAGTGCGTTAGCGCTCACTACAAGTATGTCGAAGCGCTTAGGAGGGCATCGTGGTGCCTCACAACGCTGACCTTATATGTGATATTTCACAAACATTGCCCATTCCATTGGAAGCTCACTTCAGTTGTCGGGCTGGTGAAGTGCTAGCCGTGGTTGGCCCTTCTGGTGGCGGTAAAACCACCTTACTGAGAATGATTGCCGGTTTGAGTCTACCTCAACGGGGCCGCATTCATTGTGGTGATAGATTATGGTTTGATGCAAAGCAGTCTATTTCGTTAACTCCCCAGCAGCGACACATCGGTTATATGCCACAGCATTTTGGCCTGTTCCCTCATTTATCGGCACTCGACAATGTTATTTCTGGGCTCGATCATGTGCCGAAAGAATTACGAAAGCAACGAGCATTAGATTGGCTAGAACGTGTCAATTTACATGGGTTGCCTGATCGCTTACCCGCACAATTGTCTGGTGGACAACGTCAACGAGTTGCGCTTGCCCGTGCTCTCGCGCGTGAGCCGGCTATCCTACTGTTAGATGAACCCTTTTCTGCGGTAGACCGAGAAACCCGCGAACGCTTGTATATTGAGTTAGCTCGCTTAAAGCAGCAATTGTCTATTCCCGTGGTCATGGTAACGCATGACATCCATGAGGCATTGTTACTGGCTGATAAGATGATACTGATTAGTCAGGGGCAAATGCTGCAACAAGGCAAACCATTTGAGGTACTATCTCATCCTAATAACGAAGCGGTTGCACGGCAAATGGGCTTGAGGAATATTTTTGACGGTCAAGTCGTATCGCAAGATATTGAACGTAATATGACCCAATTTACACTAGGTGATGAATTGATTGTCAGCGACAGTGCACCAACATTAACTGTCGGCCAATCTATCCGTTGGGTTATTCCGAATCAAGGTATTCGCTTTAACGCCATCAGCAGCGGTCGTCTGTGTAAAAGCTTAAATAAATTAGAAGTACTAATTGAATCTGTGTTGGTGATGGGTGAATCATCACGAGTGATAGCGTCAGTTGTAGGCATTGGATCCATTATCAATGCAGACGTGCCGACACATTTAGTGCATAAGTTAGCCTTAGCGCCAGGGGTGCAAACGACTATTGCGCTTAAGTCCGATCAAATTCATATTTTAAGTGCACAGTCTGAACTCGGATAACCAAGGTTAAATAATCATTTTTACTGCTCAGAATGTCAGATTTCTGATAATAAACTGGTGATTGATGTTTGAATCAGACCATTTAGCGACCTAAATAGCGCATTTGATATAAAACCTTCCTATTTGTGCTGATTTGTATAGGTTTACCCGCTGTCACATTTCTAAAAAATGTTGTGTCATGACAGCCCATCTCACTGAAAAATGGTATTTATGATCAATTATTAATCTTAGATTTCTTGGGACTTTGGCTGCTCTTAGGTAGAGTAGGCGTGTGATAGAATTTTCAATTATATAGAGGCTTGTGATGGTTCGGTTGCTGCTAGCAATATGCTTTCTTCCTTGTGCCGTGATGGCCACACCATCTATGCACTCTTTATTGATCAATGGCGATTTTTTAAAGCCAATAACGGTCATGGAACAATTAGAGCAACAAGACGAAGGCACCATATGTGACTTTGATGTTGATGTTGAAGAAGGTTTGTTGGTGTATAAGATTTCTATGGTTAACGTAGAGACTCACCGAATCAATAAATACCAATACCGAGCCTTAGACGGTACATTATTAACTGAAAAATCGTCTGCTTATGCCTCTGATGATATTGGTCAAGTTAATGCGGCAAAAATGCTGCGAGCTAAGCATATGAAGTTTTCAGAATTAGTGACCCTCGCGATTGAAAACCAACAAGGATATTTAACACAGGCGGAATTGGACCACGATTTATCAATTAGTTATCTCGAACTAAAGTTACTCAATCAAGATAGTAGAAATACTATTGCTTTCGATATTGAGACTCTACGTCCACTACCTCTGCTCAAATGGGATTAAAGACTCTATGACTATGCGTATTTTATTGGTTGAAGATGATGCTACTACGTTAAAGTATGTAGCCGACGGATTTACGGCTCAGAAATATCAAGTTGATAGCGCGACTGATGGTCAAGAAGGCCTCACGTTAGCCAAGCATAACCAATATGATTTACTGATCCTCGATCGCATGTTACCAAAGCTAGACGGCTTAACATTATTGTCTGCTCTGCGTACCAGTGGTAATAAAACACCAGTACTTATTTTATCGGCATTAAGTCATGTTGACGAGCGTGTAAAAGGTTTACGTGCGGGCGGTGATGACTACATGACCAAGCCATTTGCCTTTGCAGAATTGTTAGTACGTGCTGAAAAACTTGCGCAACGTAACGTGGTTGAACCGGCTGCCACCGAAATTGAAGTGGGCAGTTTAAAGATGGAATTATTAACCCGTAAAGTCACCCTTGACGATAGCGAGTTAATGCTACAACCAAAAGAATTTCAATTGCTTAAGTATTTGATGGAGCATCCTAATCAAGTGATTAGCCGCACATTATTATTTGAAGCTGTATGGGACTACCATTTTGATCCTCGCACCAATGTGATTGATGTGCATATTGCAAAGTTACGTCGCAAGTTTGAAGAGCTTGGCCATGGTGAGTTAATTGAAACCGTTAGAGGGGCTGGATATCGCCTTTGTAAAAGGCATTAAGCCTTACCAAAGTAGTGCGTGGCGGATCACGCTGATCTTCTCGACATTAGTAACCATACTCATTGTTATGTTGGTGCTTAGTCTCTATAGACAGTTAGTGATCGAGCAACAAAATCAAGTAGATAAACATCTAGCTGCAGAAATGCAGCGCTATCAACAGTTAGCATTAACGGTTAACCGTCGCAGTTTTGCGGCTCAAATTCGTGCTGCCGATCCTAAAACTGCACTGATTGCCTGGCGCAACAGTGTAGATATGGTGGGCGCATTGACTTTCTTACCCGAAAATATGCCACAACTGCCTGAAACGAAAGATTTCCCTATCTTTACTGGTGGTCCAGATAAACTGCATATTCTTACTGGTGGCTTAGTTATCACCCGTTATGGCCCAGTATTAATTGCTACACGTACCGATCAACTCGCGGCTTTAATCGAGAAGTTTATTAACGCTGCATTTTGGGCCGTTGCATTCACTTTAGGGCTCACGCTAGCGTTAGGCTATATTTTCTCAAAAGCCATTTTGAGACGACTGGTCGAATACAACCGTTTGAGTGAACAGATTGAAGCTGGACACTATGAAACCCGTCTGCCAGTAAGCGAAAGCCAAGATGAATTTGACATGCTGGCACGGCAATTTAATTTAGTACTCGACACCTTAGAGCAAAACTTACGAGCCGTTCGCGGTGTGACCGATAACATTGCCCATGATTTACGTACGCCATTATCGCATTTACGCATTGGTATTGAGCTGTTGTCGCAAAAACCTACAGCTGAACTTGCCGATGCCACCGCTGAGCTACTCGAAGAGTTAGACCACTGTTTGGGAACTTTCGATGCGATGTTATCGTTAACGCGCATCGAAGAAGGTCAGCAAACGCTTGATTTACAGCCGGTGAGTTTACAGCAAATCTGCCAAGATTTATTTGAAATGGCTGAGGTGATTGCCGAGAGTCACGACCAAGTATTGAGTATTAGTCTAGCAGATGATGTTCACGTGAATGGCGATAAGTATTTGTTGTTTCAGGCATTATTTAATCTAGTGGATAACGCGATAAAGTATTCACCTAATGGCGCCACGATTAATATTATTCAGCACGGTAAACACATTCAAATTAGTGATAATGGACCGGGTATTATTGACGAAGATAAAGAGCGGGTATTCGATCGCTTAGTGCGCTTAGACCCTAGCCGCCATTACAAAGGCACTGGTTTAGGATTATCGATGGTAAAGGCTATTCTATCGCGTCATAAAGCGACGATTTCACTACTCGATAATAACCCTGGTTTACTCGTGAGTATTCACTTTAAATAACCCTGCGAGCCTCTCATTTAATCGTTGTTGGATAATATATGTACCAAGTGATAAGTGATCAAACAGACTTTATTGTCATCAGTAAATCCGTGAATGTTCATTTTCATAGCCAAGATGGCAATGCTGGAGTGATTGCACAGGCTGAGGCTGATGTAGGTTACAAGCTTTACCCTGTTCATCGGCTCGATACACCGACTTCTGGTTTGCTGATTGTGGCTAAATCCCCTCAGGCTGCAAATATATTTACCAAAATGTTTACTGAGCATAAAGTTCAAAAATATTATTTGGCAATAGCTTGTGGTAAACCTAAAAAGAAACAAGGCTGGATTATCGGCGATATGGCGAAGTCGCGTCGCAGTATGTATAAGTTACTGCGAACCACAGAAAACCCTGCAGTGACACAGTTTTTTAGTCAGAGTATTGCCTCTTGTATGCGGATGTATTTACTAAAACCGCTGAGTGGCAAAACCCATCAATTAAGAGTGGCCTTAGCCAGTATTGGTGTGCCTATTTTAGGCGATAAACTCTATGGTGATGAGCTGAGCGATAGATGTTATTTACATGCTTATAGTTTGCATTTTACCTATCTAGAGCAGGTTTATTGTTTCAAGCAACTGCCTCAGTTTGGTAAGCAGTTTTTGTTACCTGAGTGCCAACAACTTATGATGAACCAATGGCAATCACCGAATGACTTATCGTGGCCTAGTAAAGACTAATCTCTGCCTATTACTCCTATCAGAGGTAAACTTAAGCTGCTGTCTCAATGCAATTACGGCCCGCTTTTTTTGCGCTATACATGGCTTTGTCGGCTCGCGCTAGAATATGCTTAATTGGTGTGTCTGGTGTGACAATCGCACAACCGATACTAGCAGTAATGACAAGTTTATTTTCCCCTGTATCAATAATAAGGTCGGCAAGTACTTGCTGGCATCGTGAAGCCATTTGATGAGCTTGTTCTAGAGTGCAGTTTGGTAATAAAATCAGAAACTCTTCGCCGCCATAACGGCATAAAAAATCGTCATTCCGAATAACATTATTAATAGCATTCGCTGATTTCTCCAGCACAATATCCCCCATAGCATGACCCCAATTATCATTAATCGCTTTAAAGTGGTCTAAATCGATTAAGAGGATGCAGTAAGGTATGTTGGAAGTGTGCCAACTACTGTGGATGTGTTGTAATTGCTTATCAAGAGAATGACGATTCCAAATACCGGTAAGAGCATCACGGTTGGCAAGGGTGAGGATTTTTGTCACGAGCTTGTTGATGGAGTTACCCACAATTAAAATGTTAACAAGTAATATCAGTATGATATATACCCATAGTGTCGGTTTAGCATCAGCCGTGTTTAAGGTGGCAAAAACAGTGATTTTGTCTGGAAAAAATAACAGTATGATGGGCCTTAGTAGAAATAAACAGCCAATTAATGCTATTGGGATAACTAACCAGTTGGTAGCAAAAGCCGTAAATGTATCTCTAAATGCGTGTAAATGATCTCGAGCTAGCCCAAAAAATAATATTGATGCCGCTAAAGATAAAATAGAGACCAAATAAACGGCTTCGGTGCGCTGTGGTGTGACCAAAAGCATCAATATCGCCGCCATAGTGATGACGGTTAAATCGAATAATTTGCTACTGGGTAATCTGTATAGTCTTTGTGCACCCCAGCGAAGAGTACTCAGTCCAAGTAAGATCATTACATCAGCCGTGAACCAATAAAGGTAACTAGGTTGGTCTGTTCGTTGGGTGTAAAGCAACATGCCAATCAGTACGCATAAATTTGCTAATGAAAAATGAATACTTGCCTTAGGTGCAACTCTCATTGGATAAGCCATAACCCACCAAGAGGCGGTTGCTGCAGCTGCGAGTAAACACAATACTTGCATTAATATTTGTGTGGATTCATGTTCCGTCATAAAGATGCATATAAAGGTAATTTCTTATTAAATATGCCATTGAGGCTAGTGTAAAAATTTTTTAATGGCAATATTTTAGTTTAATGTTTTCTATTTAACGTTAATTTAATTAACTGATGGTGGAAATCAATAAGATGGATTTACTTAAAATTTATGATGGCCAATGCTATTTTTTGTAACAAGCCTCTCTGGCAAGCCCTAGTCACTAGATAGCTAAATAAAAGCGTTTATTATCTAGAATAGATTTTTAGGCTGTTATTGGTTAAAGATGATGATGTGCATTATGAATTCTATGTTTGAGTTGATTACAGTTGCTGTGTTGACTTAACAGTTGATTCTTCCATTGAATCCATTGAGCAAATTGTATTGCGGCCTTTACTTTTAGCAAGGTACATAGCGTCGTCAGCGAGTTGTAATAATTGTTCAATACTGAGGTGGGTTTTACAGGTAGCATAACCAATGCTGAGAGTGGTATTGATATGGGTCTTCTGCCATAAAACCGTATTTTCATTGATTTTTTGCTGTACTTTTTCGGCCACTATTTGAGCTTCTTTTTTATTGGTTAATGGCAGTATGATTAAAAACTCCTCACCACCATAACGGCAAATAAAATCAATTTTCCGCAGTGATTGCTTTAATATATCAGCAGTATTCTTTAACACCATATCACCCGCTAAATGGCCATAAGTGTCGTTGATGCGTTTGAAATGGTCTAAGTCGAGTACCATTAAACTATATGCCAAACCATTTCGAAGCCAAAGGGCATCAACTTCTTCGAGTTTTATTAATAAAGAGTGCCTATTCCATAAGCCTGTTAGTTGATCTTTATTGGCTAATCGAGCCACCTTGTAGACTAAGCGAGTCAACGCATTACCAAACAATACTAGGTTAGTGAGTAGCAGTAATATGATGTAGCTCCACATCACTAACGATGAGTTAAGCTTGTCTGCAGCTGAAATGTGGGCAAGTTCGTCGGGGAAAAGTAATAAAACAACTGCGCGGATGATAAACAGTAAGCCTATGGTGAAAAAAGGTACGTTAATCAACGCGGCATAATGCAGCGGTAAGTGTTTTTTTACCGCCCGAAAATTATCAATACCACTAAGGGTGATGAACGTTGCTGCGGTAATACTCATTACAATAACTAAGTAGACAGCGTAGGTCAGGGATGGTGGAACCAACAGCATTAATAATGCTGTGGTTGCCAGCAAAATAAGATCGAATCGGTAAGATAAAGGCTGCTTAAATAAATGTTGGCTGCCCCAACGCACCAGAGCAAACCCCACAAGTATTGTCATGTCTGCCACAAACCAGTATAAATAGTTAATTGCTTCAGTACGTTGGGTATAAAGCAAAATGCCAATAAGAGTACAAATATTGGTAGCGGCGAAACACCAACTGGCTTTAGGTGCGATGCGTAATAGACTGGCAAGCAATGTCCAAGCTAGAGCGCAACTTACTGCGATTAAGCTAAAAAATTGAACAAAAATAATACTTTGGTTATGTTCCATATGACTCATTAGTATCGTGAATAAGACTATTCCATAATTTGATATCAAAAGCGTAGCTAGAATAATAAGCTAATTGTCCTAGTTAACAAATTGTATCGTATACTATTTTTATAATAACTATAGCTAAATTAATCAACTTAAATAAGGTAACTAAAATGGATTCTAATAAATTATTACTGGTGATTATTGCGATTTTACTTCCGCCTGTAGCGGTTTTGCTCAAAAAAGGCATGGGTAAAGACTTATTAATAAATATCTTATTATGTATTTTCTTTTTTGTACCAGGGCTTGTTCATGCTTTGTGGGTAGTCTTACAAGAATAATGTTTAACACCATAGTCTATTGATGCTGTTTGGTCACTGATAAGCTGGAATCTATAGGGTTTTAATCATTTTGAGATTATAATTACCTCGTATAAATGCCATCAAGTGACCAATATGAATCGTAAAAAGAAAATTAATCAAACTCTTAAAGCTAAAGCCAAAAAAGCTAACGCTAAGCTTCATGCCGCCAATAAATCACCTTATATTGCTAAAGCCGAACGTGAACAGCTTGCTAAAGCGCAATTGGTGATAGCGCCAACAGCCGATTAAGCGACTCTGGCGCTGTACATTCGCCAGCACAGTAGCACCATCACTATACCTAAAGAACTATATCTAAAGAACCATGACTATAGATATGTGATTTTATCTACGGATTAACGCTGCAAACTTTACAATGTGGTTGTTTAGGTAAACGCATTTGCCTAAACTCCATGGTCATAGCATCAATCATTAACAACTTACCCGTTAATGGCTCGCCGATAACCGTGATGACTTTAATTGCTTCTGTTGCTTGAATGCAGCCAATCATGCCAACCACTGGCGCAAGAATACCTGCTTCAACACACGTTAATTGTTGCTCACCAAACAGAGCACCAAAACATTGATAGCAAGGGCTGTCTTGTTGGTAGTCAAATACTGTAACAGTGCCTTCCATTCTAATAGCCGCGGCCGACACTAAAGGCACTTTGTGCTCAAAACAGCTTTTATTAAGCTGTTCACGCACTAGCATGTTGTCGGTGCAATCAAGAATTAAGCTATGTTGGCTCACCAATGCATTAATCTCATCATCATCTAACAACTTATTGATGGTATTGATATTAATTAATGGATTAAGCAGCATCAGTGTCTGTTTAGCCGATTCAACTTTTGCTTGACCAATATTGGCGTCATAGTGCAATACTTGGCGCTGCAAATTGGACAACTCTACGGTATCAAAATCAACTAAGGTGATTTCACCAACCCCAGCCACGGCAAGGTATTGACTTGCTGCACAGCCTAGACCACCTGCACCAATAATTAATACTTTGGCAAGCTTGAGCTTTTCTTGGCCATCGATATCGATAGCCTTAATAGAGATCTGCCGGCTATAGCGCAGCATTTCATTATCAGTGAGTATCTCTTGATCAAGTGAATCCATACTATTCCTAACACAACACGTTATTAAAAGGTTCTACGGTGACTTGGGTGCCTGTTGGTGTGTCGCCTTGGAATTGATCTAATATCACAAAGCAATTAGCTAAACTCATTGATGTGAGCATGCCTGACCCTTGGCCGCCAGTAATCGCAACTTCAAGCTCACCCATTTCATTACGACTGAGTATGCCGCGTTGATATTCGACTCTACCAGGGTGTTTTCGTATATCTGTCAGTAACCTTGCTTGGCAAAATAATGGTTTAACTGGCTTGAGTCCCTGCATTTTATTCAAAATGGGCAACACGAGTTTATAAAACGTTACCATCGAAGAAACGGGATTACCGGGCAAACCGCAAAATATTGCGTTATCAATTTTACCAAATGCGAATGGCTTACCTGGCTTAATAGCAAGTTTCCAAAAGGTAATTTTGCCTTCTTCAGACAAAATTTGTTTAGTGAAGTCGGCGTCTCCAACTGAGACTCCGCCGGATGTTAATACCATATCAGCCTTGCTGGCGGCTTCTTTAAAGGCACCGCGAATGGCTTCTTTATTGTCGGCTATAACGCCTAAATCAATCCAGTCAACATGGCTTTTACTCAGTAAGCCTTGGATTGAATAGCGGTTAGAATCATAAATTTGTCCAGGAGCCAGCTCACTTCCCACTGGGCGTAACTCATCACCAGTGGAAAAAAAGGCGACTTTTAATTTACGTGTCACTCTAACTTGGCTAATACCGATAGTGGCGAGAACGCCCATTTCAGCTGCTCGGATTGTGATGCCTTGGTGCAATACTTTTGTACCTGCACGCAGTTCTTCACCACGATATCGCACATTAGCGCCTAATCGATGCGGATGCTCGATGGTAATTTGGTTTTCGTCTGCTTGGGCTTTTTCTTGCATTTGCACAGTATCAAAACCCACAGGTACCGGGGCACCAGTCATGATACGAATACAGCTATTGGGTGACACTTTGCCATTGAAAGGGTGACCAGCAAAAGAACTACCTACGAGGGTAAGGGTTGTTTTATCCTGTGATGCGGCTAAATCGGTAAAACGAAATGCATAACCGTCCATTGCTGAGTTATCAAATGGCGGTAAATCAATACTCGATGCTAGATCTTCCGCGAGCACTCTGTCGATAGCTTGGGTTAATGTGACGAGCTCGGTATCTTGGGTTGCTTCAACTTGAGCTAAAAGTTGCTCAATCGCTTGATCGGGATGAAGCAATGCTGGTTGAGCGCAAGGGTCTTGATTACTGGACATCAGAACTTCCTTAATGAATCGCTAAAATACTATCAACTGTATCTTGGCTGAAATAGGTCTTTGCTTTTAATGGTGCTTAGTATGCCATGATGGCACAAGAGTTTTATGATCACACTTAAGGTTTTATATTTTATGTCGAAAAATAACGCCAATACCGATTGGTACTTATACATTATTCGCTGTGCAAACTCGCATTTATACACCGGTATTACCACGGATATTTCACGTCGTTTTGGCGAGCATCAAGCCAGTGGTCCTAAAGCAGCTAAATATTTAAGAGGGAAAGGCCCGTTAACCCTAGTTTATCAAGAATCATTAGCTGATCGAAGTGAAGCGTCAAAACGCGAAATTGCTGTTAAAAAATATACTCGCCAGCAAAAATTATTATTGATTGAACAGTATGAGTTAACCCGTCCACGGTAACGATAAGTTACCTATATTTATAAGTTTTTCATATCAAAATTTTGGTTTACAGTTTTTTTACGACTAGACTGAAATGATGGAATCTCAATGGTTAATCCACAATGGTCAAGTCGTTAATGAGTGTTGCGCTGATCATGTGTTGCTCGGCATTTCCTTCAGCGGCACAACAAGTACGCATTCAACCAGCTCAATCTTCAGAAAATACCACTCACCAATATTATTACGACTTGTTATAGCTGCTATTAACCCAAACCGCTGATGATTATGGCTCGGCGGATATTGTTGTTAGCAATGACCATCCACGCTTAGTGCAACGCATTACTCAAGGTTTAGAGGTATTCATTGCGACAGGTCAGCTACATGAGTTTATTGAGCAGTATGAAACAACTCGAGATATGTTCCCACTGAGTCGATATCGCCACAAACACCTTTTCAAAATCAGATTTATGGATTGATTTACCGCATCCCACAAAAAACGCCGCAGCACTTGTGGAGTGATACGGCGTTATTTAATCTCATTGTCTATATAGCGTTGAAGCTTATTTGGACGCTCGCAACACCGGATACTTCATGTATTCGTTGTCATAATATGGGCTGCGTTGGTAAAACCAGCGTAATCTTGCTTGGCTATCTTTAGCAAAATCAGGATCTTTAAGCGCTTGATCAAACTCAGCTTGTAGAGCTGGGTTGTCGAGTAACATTTTTGCTGCTAAAGGTTCCACTGCATAGTCTTCAATGTATTCAGTGCGGGTAAAAATGGTATTGAACATTCCCCAATAAAACAATGAATCCTCAGCCTGAGGTTCAAGTAATAGCATTGCTAAGTCACCCAAAGGTTGGTCGGTTGGAATACGCATGCTACCCGCTGGCAGGAGAGTATTTATTTTGTGAATAGTCGTTGTTGCCGTTACCGTTTGATGACCTTCATAATCAGCACTTGAGAATAGTGGGTCGCTGAACTGATATTGCTGCGCGGTTATCGACGTTGGCTTATTCAGTTGTGTCATTCTAATGCCATGCAAAGATAAACGCTCAATAACGTTTGTCCATTGTGGCGGAATATAATAAGCCACAGGCCGAGTTACCGTGATATCTGCTTTTGTGTTAGCCACAATCGGTAAGTTTTCATATAACTTAGGCTCTCCAGTCCAGCGGACAACTTTGTCACCACTGATTGGGCTTTGCTCAACACGGTAATCAATCCCTTTAAAGTCTTTTCCTTCAGCTAAGGTTTCATTTTGCCAGCTGATGGTTAACTTGCTTGGGTTACGATATTTGTCTTCATTAATCGCAGATTTTAGCTTGGTGCTATTTTTCGCCACCGTTTTAAGGGTTTGTTCAAGTGTAACGTAGGTACCAAGAACGCGTTGCTTATAAGGTTTAAGGCTATGGTTCTCTATTAGAATAGTCGGCAAATGACGAGCATCACCGTAACCATTGGAAAAACGTGGGCTAGGGTTCCACAATGACAAGCCTTTAGTCATGTCTGTATTATCGTTAGCAAATACCAACTGGCCCGGAATGTGGCCTTGCTCTGTTAATGCATGTTCAACCGCGGGACGGTAAATAGACTCTAACCATGTAAAAATACTTGGGCTATAGCCTTGTGCAACGTTGTAACCAAAGGTGACATCGTATTGGTAGTCAATACCATCGGTCACATGGATATCAATGTATAAGTCTGGCTGCCAAATATTAATCGCTTGAATGAGGTGCTGCATTTCCAATGCATCAGCTTTAGCATAATCACGGTTTAAATTAAGATTGTTAGCAGTAGTGCGCCAGCCCATATTAACCGGCCCGCGTTGATTTACTCGATTGAATTTGCTGCTACGCTCGTGGGCATCGACACTGAAAATAGGAATAAACAGTAAATTAACGTTTTCAAGCAAATCGCGTTTGTTACGATGACTGATATCTCGCAGCAGCATCATACCTGCATCTTTACCGTCAATCTCACCAGAATGAATACCTGCTTGCACTAATACCGTTGCTTTACCGTTGTCACTTAATGCTTGTGCCGTTGATACCCCATCTTGTGACGCGATAATCATCCATATATCTCGCCCTTGGGGGCTTTTACCAATGCTGACTTTTTGCAAAACGTCAGTGCTGTCGACGAGTTTGTCTAACCATTCCATGGTGTCGTGATAGTTCGGGCTTGAAACATAACCTTGTTGCTCAAAAGGGGTTGCCCATGGTTGATCTGCACTTAACAGTAAGCTTTCACTGGCGCCTGACCAAGGATGAATTGGCGGTAGTATACTGTCGTTTTCGAGATGCGTTATTTGCTCTGCCGGTACTTGAGGAGCAGACACAGCATTGTTAGCATGAGTGAAAGTGGAACAGATGAGTAACGGACTAACCATTAAGCTAGCAAGCAAAAAGCGGCGCATGAATATCCCTGTGAATGGTGATGGTGTCGAAATACGGTAATAGCATCATAACACTGCCTATCAACAGTTTCAGTTGCTTTTACCCTTATAAATGAACTGGAACAGTGCTGATAAAAAATCCCAACCGAAGTTGGGATTTTTAAATTACATCGCGTTAAATAAAGCGTTGCGAATAATGGGTAACGTGTTTACACGTTAGGGCCAGCATTTTTGATGGCTTCAGACACTTTATATTTTGCAAAGTTATCACTGAACTCTTGTGCTAGTTGTTGTGCATATTTGTCATACTCAGCTTTATCTGCCCAAGTGTTGACTGGGTTTAACAAAGCAGTATCAACACCCGATACACTAACAGGCACGTTTAAATTCAGTTTATCGATATAAACGGTTTCAACATCTTTTAGCTCACCACTGACAATAGCATCCACAATGGCGCGAGTTGTCGGGATATCAAAACGTTTACCTACACCATGTGGACCACCGGTCCAGCCAGTGTTAACAAGGTAAACTTGGCTGCCAAACGACTCAATACGTTTCATGAGTAGTTCAGCATACACTCCTGCTGGACGTGGGAAGAATGGTGCACCAAAACACGTCGAGAAAGTTGACTGAATTGCAGACGTTGAGCCCATTTCTGTCGAGCCAACTTTCGCGGTGTAACCCGATAAGAAATGATATGCAGCTTGTTCTTTGCTTAATATCGACACAGGCGGTAATACACCTGATACATCGCAGGTTAAAAACACTACTGCATGAGGTTCTGCACCACGGTTATCTTCTTTACGTTGAGCGATATGCTCTAAAGGATAAGCGGCACGGCTGTTTTCAGTCAGGCTAGTATCTTTATAATCAGGTACTCGATGTTCATCAAGCACCACATTTTCGAGTACGGTACCGAAACGAATCGCATCCCAAATCACAGGTTCATTTTTTTGGCTAAGGTCGATACATTTTGCATAGCAACCACCTTCGATATTAAATACGCCACCAGGTGCCCAGCCGTGCTCATCATCACCGATCAGGAAACGTTTTGGATCAGCTGAAAGAGTGGTTTTACCGGTACCCGATAAGCCGAAGAATAATGTGGTATCACTATCGTGGCCGACGTTGGCCGAACAATGCATGGGTAACACACCTTTAGCGGGTAATAAGAAGTTTTGCACCGAGAACATCGACTTCTTCATTTCACCTGCATATTTCAACCCTACAAGCAGTACTTTTCGCTCGGCAAAGTTCAGAATAACAGCGGCTTCAGAGTTTGTACCATCACGTTCAGGTTCGCAGACAAAACCTGGCGCATTGATGATTTGCCACGTGTCTTTATTACCACGATTAAAGGTTTCTGGAGCGATAAATAAATTACGAGCAAACAATTGATGCCACGCGAACTCAGTGGTTACACGTACAGGAATGTAATGTTCATCATCAGCGCCAACTTCGAGTTCTGACGTAAACAGTTCTTTGTCTGCAAGGTAGGCTTCTACCCGGCCCCATAACGCATCAAATTTGCCAGCATCAAACGGACGGTTTACTTTGCCCCATTCAATATCGGCTTCAGTGTTTGCCTCTTTGACGATAAACCGGTCATTAGGTGAACGACCCGTTCTTTCCCCTGTCTTGGCCACTAAGGCACCATTTGCGGTCAGCTGACCTTCTCCACGAAGAAGCGCGATTTCTACTAACTGTGCTGTCGTAGGGTTGAGGTGAACGCGGTTAGATACATCCGCCATAGTGTTGATCTCCATGTCTTTTAGGTCGTGTTTCGCAGTGAAAAGCTATTGGGGGTTAGGTATTCAAACTTAGCTTGTTATTATTTTTGCGCGATGGCTATAAGCTAGTGTAGGGATTGTAACGTAAGTTAATGCCGCGGTAACGAACAGTTTGGTAATTTTTTTGAAAGTTTTTGGCGTTTGATGTTTTCTTTAGACGGTTAAGGCATAAAAAAAGCGCATTGCGCGCTTTTTCTGTAAGTGGTTACGTTGTGGGTAACGACATTGATTACTGCTGTGACTGGCTGCTATGACTACCAGAATATAACGCTGCAATATCTATCGCATCAAAAGAGTACTTTGCTGTGCAATACTCACAATCCATCTCGATTTTCCCTTCCTCAGCTAGAATCTCTTCAACTTCAGTTTGGGGTAACGTTTTGATTGCTGCAGCACTGCGATCACGAGAACAGCTACATTTAAAAGTAACATCAACAGGATCAAATAAGCGTACTTCTTCTTGATGATACAAGCGATGTAATACCTGTTCAGCATCAAGAGTGAATAACTCTTCTGCTTTAATGGTCGAGGTCAATGCTGAGAGATGTTCAAAGTCGTCAGTATTACCCGATTTTGCTGGTAATACTTGCAACAACATTCCTGCCGCTTGTTTGCCGTTAGCAAATAACTGTATTTGGGTAGGTAGCTGCTCTGATTGATTAAAATACTCTTCTAAGCAAGCTGCTAGATTGACATGGTCTAATGATACAATACCTTGATAACGTTCACCTTCATCAGGCGTTAACGTAATGACCATGTAACCTTTACCGAACATTTGTTGCAAGCTTGCATTGGCAGCAATATCACCGTTCCAACGTGCTACACCGCGTAATACTTGCTTATTGTTACCATTAATTACCGCTAAAGAAACCGGGCCATCGCCTTGTAACTGCACGCTAATGTCACCGCTAAACTTGATCGTTGCCGTGAGTAATGATGTTGCGGCCATTAACTCGCCGATTAGGGCTTGTAAGGCAACCGGATAGATATGTGCAGAAAGCACTTCTTGGTAACTGCTTTCTAATTGGACTATCTCGCCTCGCACATCGGCATTATCAAAAATGTAGCGATGTAAAATATCGTTGTTCATTTGCATTCTCTTACTTTTTGGGCGCCTAGTAATCTTTTAAGCGCATAATCTGTCGTCGTTGTTTTTTATCCGGTTTATGGTCTGGTGCCGGATTGTTCAAAATATTTAGCCGTCGGGCTTCAGCGTTTATAATCCGTTTGCTAATACTCTCTGGTGTTTCTTCGTATAGGGTTTGCGCTACATTAGCACTTTGTCTATGGCCAGATAATTGAAGGACAATAATCTCTTTATCATCATTACCTTGGCGAAGGCGGATTTTTGCACCCGCTTCAGCATTCTTACTGGATTTAGTCCGTTGACCGTTGTAATGTACTTTACCGCCATTGATCATGTCTTTTGCGATAGCGCGGGTTTTATAAAAACGTGCCGCCCATAACCATTTGTCGAGCCGAATAAAGCTTTTGTCGGGCTGATTTTGAGTCACATGACCTCCAAAACAGGGATGATTTCACAGACTGAGTAACCTAACTGCCATACAATGTGTGTATTATCGTAATAGAGGGCAATATTATGGCTCTTTTTATGGGCGCAAAGTTAGCATATTTGATGGAGATTCGCCAATCGATATGCTCTGGGGTTGTTGCTTTATCCTGTGTGGGTTAGCATGACGGCTACACATATATTTTCGCATTTTATTAACAATTAGAACAGAGACCTGTACCAAGTCGTATAGAGGGTCCAATAACATATGGATTTATTAGATAAACTGATCACCAACGCTGCAAAAATACCACATAAGCTATTGAGTATGATTGTATTTTGGCTTGGACTGGTCATCGTGTTGCTACTCGCTGCACAGATCACATGGAAGTTGATGCCAATATCGTCGCAATCTGCGGTGTGGCAACCATCCCCCATCTCAGCAGGCACTGCAAAGCGTATTGAGCTTGCCGGTGTACGTAACCTATTGCTTTTTGGTCGCTTAGACAACAATAGCAATAAACCCAAAGCTGAAGTCGTAGAGCAAATCACCGATGCGCCTAAAACAAACTTGTCTATTCAATTGACGGGAGTTGTTGCATCCACCGAGGAAGCTCAAGGTTTAGCGGTTATTGAATCAAGTGGGCAACAAGAAACTTATGGTTTAGGCGATAAAATCAAAGGGACTTCTGCTTCTTTAAAAGAGGTTTATGCTGACCGGATTATTATCAGTAATGGTGGTCGTTACGAAACCTTAATGCTTGATGGTCTTCAATACACCACACAAGGTGCAGCAAACTCACAGCTACAACAAGCCAAGGTCGATCAACAGGTAACCCGAGTTGATCGTCGTGATAATCAACGTTTTTCTGAAGATTTGTCTAATTCTCGTGATGAGTTGTTAGCAGACCCAAGTAAAATTACAGACTTTTTAGCTATTTCACCGGTACGTAATGGCGATGAATTAGCGGGTTACCGTTTAAATCCTGGTAAAGATGTCGCGTTGTTTAAGCAAGCGGGTTTTCAGGCTAATGATTTAGCAAAATCAATAAATGGATTTGATCTGACCGATATGGGTCAGGCATTAGAAGTGATGGCACAACTGCCTGAGCTCACCGAAATGGCTGTCATGGTTGAGCGTGAAGGGCAGTTGGTCGAAATCATGTTTAGTTTGCCAGAATAATTTGGCGTTAGAGGATTGAGTAGAATGAATAATAAAGGGATCCGACATAACATTATTGCTGGAATGCTTATGGGCGCTGCAATGATAGCGGCACCGAGTGCTTGGTCGGAACAATATGCCGCCAATTTTAAAGGCACTGACATTCAAGAATTTATTAATATTGTCGGTAAAAACCTCAATAAAACCATTATTGTAGATCCAACAGTACGTGGCAAAATTAATGTCCGTAGTTACGATTTACTTAATGATGATCAATATTACCAATTCTTCCTTAACGTACTTCAAGTGTATGGTTATGCAGTGGTTGAAATGGAAAACCACGTCATTAAAGTCATTAAAGACAAAGACGCCAAAATGGCTTCTATTCGTGTCGCCGATGACAAAGCACCTGGTGTTGGTGACGAAATGGTCACCCGAATTGTTCCTTTATACAATTCTGAAGCGAAACAACTTGCTCCATTACTTCGCCAGTTAAATGATAATGCTGGTGGCGGTAACGTTGTTAACTATGACCAATCAAACGTGTTAATGATTTCTGGTCGTGCAGCGGTAGTGAACAAATTGGTAGAGATTGTCCGCCGAGTTGATAAGCAAGGCGACACCGACGTACAAGTCGTGGCCTTAGATTATGCCTCTGCAGGAGAAATTGTTCGCATAGTCGATACCTTATATCGCTCAAGTGCTAACCAATCACAGCTGCCTGGCCAAGCACCTAAAGTGGTGGCTGATGAACGCATGAATGCGGTTATTGTCAGTGGCGATGAAAAAAGCCGTCAACGTGTAATCGAACTCATTAAACGCCTCGATGCTGAACAGGCGAGTACGGGTAACACCAAAGTACGTTATTTACGTTACGCCAAAGCAGAAGACTTAGTTGAAGTATTAACTGGGTTTGCACAAAACTTACAAGATAATAAAGAGGGTGCCAGTACTCAGCAAGGCAACTCAAGTAAGCGTCGTAGTGATATCAATATTATGGCCCACAGCGACACTAACTCACTGGTCATTAGTGCTGAACCAGATCAACTGCGTACCATTGAAAGCGTCATTAATCAGCTTGATATTCGCCGTGCTCAAGTGCTCGTTGAAGCCATTATTGTTGAAATCGCTGAAGGCGATAATGTTGGTTTTGGAGTGCAATGGGGCAGCGAAGCGGGTGGCTTAACGCAGTTTAACAACATTGGCCCAACCATTGGTGAAGTCGGTGCCGGTGTGTGGTCTGCACGCGAAACTGATGGCACTACAGTAACAGTAGGCAATTCAGATGGCGGCTCTACTACCACTACCAATCCAACCTCTGATGGGGATTACACTTTAATCGCGCAAGCATTAGGTAAAGTGAATGGTATGGCGTGGGGCGTGACCACAGGTAACTTTGCGGCGTTAATCCAAGCTGTGTCGAGTGATACAAATTCAAACGTACTCGCAACACCGTCTATTACCACACTAGATAACCAAGAAGCGTCGTTTATTGTTGGTGATGAAGTGCCGATTATTACCGGTTCAACTTCAAGCTCTAACAATGATAATCCATTCCAAACGGTAGAACGTAAGGAAGTCGGAGTTAAGCTAAAAGTGGTACCGCAAATTAACGAAGGTTCGTCAGTTAAATTAACTATCGAACAAGAAGTGTCGGGTGTTAATGGTAACACTGGTGTCGACATCAGTTTCTCTACTCGTCGTTTAACGACCACGGTTATGGCAGATTCTGGCCAAATTGTAGTGCTGGGTGGATTAATTAACGAAGAAGTACAAGAAAGTATTCAAAAAGTCCCAATTCTTGGCGATATTCCTTTTATAGGTCATTTATTCAAGTCTTCTTCTAGTAAGAAAACGAAAAAGAATTTAATGATTTTCATTAAGCCCACCATTATTCGTGACGGTATGACAATGGAAGGGATTGCCGGTCGTAAATATAATTATTTCAGAGCATTACAGCTGGAACAACAAGCTCGTGGTATTAATTTAATGCCAAATACTCAAGTCCCGGTTCTTGAAGAATGGGATCAAGAGGCTTACTTGCCAGATGACGTGAATGACATGCTTGATCGCTATAAAAGCGGCAAAGGGCTGAGCACCGATATACGTGATTCAGATCCAGCCTTGCGCACTATCGATGAAAACATGCAAAAGGACAAGGCTCAAAACAATGACTGATAGCGTGATGACAGAACCATTAGCCCAAGTATCTAGTGAAGTTGCCATGGAAGTTGTTGAAGGTGATGAGGTTTTTCATTCGACGAGTAAAGAGCGCTTGCCGTTTGCCTTCTCGCACCGCTTTCAATTGGTGTTAGCGAAAGAAAACGAGCAGCTTTGTCTCTTCTACACTGATAACACACCGCTTAGTGCCATGTTAGAAGTACGACGCTACTCGGGTGTTGAGTTACCGTTAATTAAGCTAGAAGTGGCAAAGTTTGAAGCTAAACTGACGCAAGCATATCAAGCTAATTCTTCAGAAGCCCAACAGCTTATGGAAGATATTGGTAACGAAATGGACTTGTTTACCCTAGCTGAAGAACTGCCACAAACGGAAGACTTGCTTGAAGGCGATGATGACGCGCCGATTATTAAGTTAATTAATGCGCTGTTATCGGAAGCGATTAAAGAAGAAGCCTCAGATATTCACGTCGAAACCTACGAGAAACAATTAATTGTTCGTTTCCGTATTGATGGCGTGTTGAAAGAAGTATTAAAGCCAAATCGTAAATTATCGTCTTTATTGGTGTCGCGTATTAAAGTGATGGCACGTTTGGACATCGCCGAAAAACGCCTACCACAAGATGGGCGTATTTCGTTACGTATTGCGGGTCGTGCTGTCGATGTGCGGGTATCAACTATGCCATCAAGTCATGGTGAGCGTGTGGTAATGCGTTTATTAGATAAAAATACCGGCAACTTAGACTTACAACAACTGGGTATGACACCTGGCATTCGTGAAAAATTCGATGAATTAATTCGTAAGCCACACGGCATTATTCTTGTAACAGGGCCGACAGGTTCTGGTAAAAGTACTACCTTGTATGCCGGGTTAACGGAAATCAATTCTAAAGATACCAATATTTTAACCGTTGAAGATCCTATTGAATATGAGTTAGAAGGCGTTGGTCAAACTCAGGTAAACACTAAGGTCGACATGACTTTTGCGCGTGGATTACGCGCAATTTTACGTCAAGATCCAGATGTGGTGATGATTGGTGAAATTCGTGATTTGGAAACGGCGCAAATTGCAGTGCAAGCATCATTAACCGGTCACTTAGTGATTTCAACCTTACATACCAATACCGCATCAGGGGCAATAACCCGCTTGCAAGACATGGGCGTAGAACCCTTTTTAGTGTCATCAAGTTTGCTTGGCGTGCTTGCACAACGCTTAATTCGGACATTATGCCCACAGTGTAAAGAAGCACATGAGCCTGATGAGCGTGAACGCGAGTTGCTGGGTATTACCGCAAACGACACACGTATTGTTTATCGCGCTAAAGGTTGTAAGGCCTGTGGTCAAAATGGTTATCGTGGTCGAACAGGTATTCATGAGTTACTTACCGTTGATGACAATGTCCGTGAGTTAATTCATGGAGGCAGGGGCGAATTAGCCATTGAAAAATATGTACGTAAATCGATTCCAAGTATTCGTCATGACGGCATGAGTAAAGTACTCACAGGTGTGACAACGCTAGAAGAAGTATTGCGCGTTACGCGCGAGGAGTAATCAATGGCGGCGTTTGAATACAAAGCCCTTGATAGTAAAGGCAAGCAACAAAAAGGTGTGATAGAAGCTGATACTGCGCGTCATGCAAGAAGCCAGCTGCGTGAGCAGCGCCTTATGCCGCTAGAACTTCAGCCTGTCAGTGAGAAAGAAGCCCGTTCACAGCGTGGCGGTTTTAATTTAGCCTCCCTATTTAAAAAGCGTATTTCTGTTGCCGAATTGGCATTGATTACGCGCCAAATAGCGACATTAGTGGCCGCAGGCTTACCCATTGAAGAAGCGTTAAAAGCGGTGGGGCAACAGTCTGAGAAAGATCGCTTAGGTAGCATGATTATGGCGGTGCGTTCTCGGGTGGTTGAAGGTTACAGCTTAGCTGACTCAATGGCCGAATTTCCGCATGTGTTTGATGACTTATACCGCGCAATGGTAGCCTCGGGTGAGAAATCAGGCCATTTAGAAGTGGTACTTAATCGACTTGCCGATTATACCGAGCGTCGTCAGCAACTCAAATCCAAGCTTACTCAAGCAATGATTTACCCTATTGTATTAACCGTGGTCGCTATTGGTGTTATTGCGGTGTTATTGGCAGCTGTGGTGCCAAAGGTTGTTGGGCAGTTTGAACACATGGGCCAAGAATTACCCGGTACAACTCAGTTCTTGATTCTCGCCTCTGATTTTGTACAACATTGGGGGGTTGTGGTCGTACTGCTTATCTTTGCTGCTATGGTGATGTTTCAGCGACTGCTGACTAATCCGATTATGCGGATGAAATATGACACAGCCCTTTTGAAAATGCCCGTTATTGGCAAAGTAAGTAAAGGCCTGAATACCGCCCGATTTGCGCGAACATTAAGTATTTTGTCAGCCAGCTCGGTACCATTACTTGATGGGATGCGTATTGCCAGCGAAGTTTTACAAAATGTTAAGGTGCGTGCTGCTGTTGATGAGGCTACGGCGCGAGTCCGTGAGGGAACTAGTTTAGGCACGGCGTTGACTAATACTAAGTTATTCCCGGCAATGATGTTGTATATGATTGCATCGGGTGAAAAAAGTGGCCAGCTAGAAAACATGCTAGAACGCGCAGCAGACAACCAAGACCGAGAGTTTGAGTCGAACGTAAATATTGCATTAGGAGTATTTGAACCAATGCTAGTCGTGAGTATGGCATCGGTTGTATTATTTATTGTAATGGCCATTTTACAGCCTATTTTAGAGTTAAATAACTTGATCAGCGGTTAGGTTTGAAGTTATGGATTTTTGTAGGGTAAGCGTAAACCAAGATTTATAGCTGATTTTACGCATGAATATATAGACAATTTTTAGAGGAAGTAATTAATGCAACATAATAATAAACAACGTGGTTTCACCTTACTCGAAGTAATGGTGGTGATTGTTATTTTAGGTATTTTAGCGTCAATGGTTGTGCCCAATTTGATGGGTAACAAGGACAAAGCCGATCAACAAAAAGCGGTATCAGATATTGTGGCGTTAGAAAATGCATTGGATATGTATAAGTTAGATAACAGTATTTATCCAACCACAGAACAAGGTCTTGATGCGTTGGTGCAAAAGCCTAACTCGTCACCAGAGCCGCGTAATTTCCGTGAAGGTGGGTATGTTAAGCGTTTACCACAAGATCCATGGCGCAGTGACTATTTACTATTAAGCCCTGGTGAAAATGGCAAAATTGACATCTTCAGTGCAGGACCAGATGGACAACCAGGTTCTGAAGACGATATCGGAAGCTGGAATTTACAAGATTTCCAATAAGATGATTCATCATCGTCAAGCCGGTTTCACTTTATTAGAGGTGTTAATTGTGGCATTGCTAATGGGTTTGGTTGCCTCTGCGGTAACCATGTCTATTAGTGTTGCTGGGCCGGAACAAATGCTCAAAAAACAGGCGCAACGTTTTATGACTGCCACTGAGATGGTGCTTGATGAAAGCGTCTTAAGCGGTCAGTTTATTGGCATTGTGATTGACGAAGATCAATATCAGTTTGTGTTTTATAAAGAAGGCAAATGGATGCCAGTTGATCAAGACCGGCTATTATCGGCCAAAAAAATGGATGCAGGTATTACTTTAGATATTGTGATCGATGGCATGCCATTAGTTCAAGAAGACGAGCAAAATGAATCTTGGTTTGATGAACCTTTTATCGACGAAGAGAGCGAAGAAGAAAAAAAGAAACATCCTGAACCGCAAATTTTATTGTTTCCCAGCGGAGAAATGACTCCCTTTGAGTTGGGTTTTAATACGATTAATGACGACCGTCAGCCAGTCAATGTGCTGGTTGTGGGTGACGCGTTAGGCCGTTTAACATTAGGGCGTGTAGATGAATAAACTCACATCACATCGACGCCCTCAATACGGGAAAGTTAACCGCTCAGGTATTAATAACTTAGGTATTAGTCGCTCATGTGTTAGTCACTCTGGCGTTAAAAGCTTACGCGGTAAGAATCGTGGTATGACCTTACTTGAAGTTATCGTTGCTTTAGCGGTGTTTTCCATTGCAGCGGTATCGGTTACCAAAAGTTTGGGCGAACAAATGGCGAACATGCCCATTTTAGAAGAACGAACGTTAGCGCAATGGGTAGCCAGTAATCAAATGGTCGACGTGCGTTTACCTGGTACCTTTCCTGATATAGGCCAAAAAACGGGTCAGTCAGAACTTGCGGGCCGCGAATGGTATTGGCGCCAAGAAGTGATTAAAACCACCGATGATAAATTTAGAATGATCCGTATTAGCGTCAGTGACGACGACAAATTTAAACGCGTAGTGGCTCAGGTAAGCAGTTATGTCCATAACAAAGCCTAGGTATTTCAGCGGCTTTACCTTACTCGAAATGCTTATCGCGATTGCGATTTTTGCCATGTTGGGTATCGCGGCAAACTCAGTATTGTCGACGGTAATGAAAAATGATGAAGTGACCAAAGAGTTTGCTACTCGGCTTAAGTCATTACAGCAAGGTTTTGGTGCGTTAGAACGTGATTTGGGCCAAATGGTAGCGCGTAGCCCTAGATTATTTGAAGGTGATCGTGGCAGCCGTTTTTTTCAGGCTGGCGATAATATCCTCGACTCTGAAACCGAAGCACTGGTATTTTACCGTTTGGGCTGGTTAAACCCCGATGGCATGTTACCTAGAGGCAGCCTGCAATCGGTTGCCTATGTGGTTCAAAATGGCCGTCTTGAGCGTTGGTATTATCCTTATCCTGAACCTGTATCAGGTGCTGAGCCATTAAAAAGCATGGTTATTGACCATGTGCTGTCAATTGAGTATTCGTTTTATATGGATGATAAATGGCAGAAGCAAGTTGATGGAACCGTGATGCCAAAAGGGATTGCGATGGAAATAGAATTAGAAGGTTTGGGTAAAATTCAGCGTCGTTTTTTACTGCCTAAAGGTGCACCAGCAACTAAGTCTGACAAAGACAGTGGCAACAACCGTAACGGTTCAAATAGTAAAGATGAAAATGAAACCGATGATGGGAAATCCTCATAATGGGCGGCCAAAAGCAACGCGGGGTTGCATTAATAGTAGTGATGCTAATTGTTGCTATGGTGGTGATTATTGCCACCAATATTAGTAGTCGCAATCAGCTTTCAATGCGTCGAACGCTTAATTTAGCCCAATACGACCAGGCTTATTGGTATGCCCTTTCTGCTGAAGAGCTGGCGATGAAAGTGCTCAAGCAAGATTTTGAAGATTCAGAAGGAACCGTACATTTACAACAGTATTGGGCCTTGGCCAATGTGGCTTTTCCAGCTGAATACGGTGAAATTGTCGGTGAAATACAAGATATGCGATCATGCTTTAATGTTAATGCCGTCGGTCAAGCATCGAATGAAATTGAAAATGGTCAGCCCAAAATGACCGTCGCAGCTATACAGTTCCAATCGCTGTTGATCAGTTTAGGCGTTGATGAGTTTGGCGCCGAGCAATTAACGTCAACCCTTAAAGATTATATCGACGAAGATACGTTATCAGGCCCATATGGTGCTGAAGATGCCGAATATGAATCGCGTAATGTGCCATATCGTGCGGCCAATACCTTGATGCAGCATCGCAGTGAGTTACGTGCAGTGTTAGGATTCAACCAAGATGTTTACCTGAATCTTTTACCTTATGTATGTGCAATACCTGGTGAAGACAGTCAGCTATTAAATGTAAATACCATTAAGGTTGAGCAAGCAGCTTTACTGACAGCAATGTTAGAAAATAAAATATCAGTCGGCGAAGCTGAAAATGTTATTAACAATCGTCCAGCGGATGGATATGAAAAAATTGAAGAGTTTTGGGAAGGTTCATCACTCAGTGGTATAAAGATTGAAGCAAATGTAAAGTCGAGTTTTGTGGTTGATAGTCAGTACTTTTTATTGAAGGCTGGTGCCAAAGTCGATACTGCAATATTTCGAATGGATAGTGTCCTGAAGCGTAATGGTAAAGATTTAGATGTGCTCACCCGTCAGTATGGTGGCCAACAATAATAACAAATTCATTGCGTAACAATGCGTATTGAGATCGGTGGAGAATAAACAGTGTCTGAACGGCTATTTATCCGGTTAGGAAAATCATCAGAACACCCATGTTCGTGGCTAGTATGGTCAGAACAAGAGCAAGAGATCATCGCTTCTGGTGAATTATCTGATGCCGCCAGTCTCAGCACTTTAGCTGAGCGTGCGGGTAATCGTCCTGTTGATGTACTTGTGCCTGCGGCCAACATGACATTGACACAAATTATGTTGCCCGAAAAAGGTCAACGCCAAGCATTAAAGGCGTTGCCATACATGTTAGAGGAATCATTAGCGACGAATGTAGACAATATGCATTTTGTTGTTGGGCCTCGTGAAGGTGAGCAGCTTAATGTGGCTGCTGTGGCGCATGAGCAAATGCAAATATGGCTTGAATGGCTCCATCATGCAGGCTTAAAAGTAAAACGTATCGTGCCAGATTGTTTAGCGTTGCCGTTAGAGCAATGTCGCTGGGCGGCAATGAGTGTTGGTAGTGAGTATTTAATCCGAACGTCTGAAGGTGGCGGTGTTAGCGTGCCTAAAGCATGGTCTGCATTTGCACTTCCACACCTATTAACAGCTGCAAAACCTAATGATAATGAGTCAATTAGTGTTGCAAGCTACAGTGACGATATTGTATTTGAAGGCGTGGAAATTAATAACAAGCCACTCGATTTACCTATGATGGTATTAGCAAAAGGCATTTTGAACGCCCCAATCAATTTGCTAAGTGGCATTTATAAACCTAAGCATGAATACAGTAAGCAGTTACTCACCTGGAAAAATACGGCGATTGTGGTGATGATTGCGATTGTTTTAGCCTTAGCGAATAAAGGCATCGCCATTCATCAACTGAATAACCAGACCGCTGAGCTGCAAGCTCAAAGCGAAATGATTTTTAAACAAGCTGTACCGGGTGTAAACCGTATTGTTAATATGCGCTCACAAATGGGCAGTGAATTACGCAGCATGCAAGGCCAAGGTGGCGGTGCAGTATTTTTTGAAATGCTAGATGGTTTAAAGCCAGCGTTTAGTAAGGTGCCAGAACTTAAACCGAACACTTTGCGTTACGAAGCCAATCGTAATGAGCTACGAATGCAAGTGACAGCAAAAACGTACGGCCAAATAGATACATTTAAAGAGCTTGTTAGCAAAGACTATCTTCTCGAAGGTGGTGCCATGAACAGTAGCGAAGAAAGCGTTACCAGTACGCTGACGTTAAGGAATAAATAACATGGAAAACATGCGTAGTTGGTGGCAAGGTTTAGCCATTAGAGAACAACAACTTGTTGGTTTTTGTGCTGCAGTATTGGTGATAGGCATCATTTATTGGGGCATTTGGACACCGATATCGAATGCTCAAGAAACTGCCCAACGTGATAACAGCGCAGCGCAGCAAACGTTAAATTATGTTAAACAAACCGCCAATAAAATAGCGGGTCTGAAACAAGCGGGTGCGCAAGCTAAAGTTCGTGGCAGTTTAAGTTCTTTGGTAAATCAAACAGCTGGACAATATAAGTTAGAGATCACTCGCATGCAGCCGCAAGACGATAAAATTCAGCTATGGATGGATGACGTGCCATTTGATGCGTTACTGGGTTACTTGCATGACTTAGTAGAGCAAAAGGGCTTAACGTTAGACAGCGTAGATCTAACCGAATCAGACGTTGCTGGCTTTGTAAAAGTAAGACGTATTCAGCTTTCTCAGTAAGGATTTTTTGTGAGCTTATTTTCAAAAATAGTCATTGGCGTCATTATTTACCTCGCGTTTTTATTGGTTTATTTACCGGCGAACTGGTTAGTCAGTATCGCTCCGTTACCTAATAATGTGGTTATCACAGGTGCTGAAGGTACACTTTGGCAAGGAAAGGCGGCGTTAATTACCATTGATCAACGCCAAATAGAACACGTTAGTTGGCAGTTAAGTCCATGGGGATTACTGCTTGGTAAAGCCGATATCGATTTTAATATCGGTAATCGAGCGACGGCTGTTAGTGGTAAAGGTAGTGTGAGTTGGTCGTTATCTGGGCTGACTGCCAAAAATATTCGCCTTGATTTACCTGATAGTCTTTTACTAGCGGGCGCCCGTTTACCTTTTAAAACCCAAATTGATGGCGATGTGAGTTTAATGGTTGCAGTGCTAGAGCAAGGTAAACCATGGTGTGAACAATTAAACGGTAAATTATTTTTAAATAATACTAACGTTAAAAATCAATATGGCGTGTACCCTTTAGGTAACATTTCATTGGGGCTCAGTTGCCTTGATGGGCAATTACAAATTGCCACTGATGAAACCCAAAACGTATTAGGCTTAACGGGAACCGTTATTTTAGGCGAGTCAAACTTGGTTAAAGTGAGTGCTAAAATTAAACCGACCGATGCCCAACCTAAAGATTTACGTGATTCGTTATCCTTTTTAGGTCGACAAGACAGCCAAGGGTATTACCCTATTAACTATCAAGGCGTTGTGCCTGGCTTGTAAAATCGGTTGATATTTGAATAACTAATGCCTTGATATCACTATCAAGGCATTTTCATATCGGCAATAATTTATCGAATAACCTTATCAACTACCTTATTAACTATGTTCAGACATCAGCCGCTATTTAACGATCAATCACTACTTGAATTATACCGATTGAAGTGCCAATGATAGCGGTTGGTAATCTGTAATCGCTGGGAAGTCGGTAAATTCAATATGAGGCTTTTGGCTATCGGGGTTTTTAATCCCGAGTTGATAACCTATGCCAGCCTTTTTCGATGCCGCTAATATCACTTCGCTGTCATCAATAAATAAACACCGTGACGGATCTAAGTTGAACTTAGTCAGTGCATACTGCCAAAATTGCGGATGTTCTTTGGGATAACCGCTTTCATGGCTCGATAACATTTCATCTAAACCATGGCCTAAATTGGTATGAGTTAACTTAAGCGCTAAGCTTTGTGGGTGAGCATTAGTAAACAAAATGCGTTGTTTACTTGCCCCTGCTAATGCCTGTAAAAAAGGCATGCTGTCTTGGCGAAGTTTAATTCTATCAGCCGATGCATGGTGTAATGCCAAAATATCGAGTTGTAAATAGCGTTGCCAGTAATCAAGACAATACCAATCTAAGGTGCCAACGACATCATAGTAAGCTTGTTTAACGAGTGTATTGGCTTCATCCAAACTTATTTGACGCTGCATGCTTAATTGTTGTGGTACAAGATGTAACCAAAAGTGGTTGTCAAAATGCAGATCAAGCAAGGTACCATCCATGTCGAGCAGCACTGTGTCTATTTTATACCAAGGAAACATGTAAATTCCGGTTGTAGAATATACCCATAATAGTAAGATTGTACCCTGTATATATTAATTCGTCACACGAGGCTTCAATGACACAGCGGCATAAAAAGCCGGAAATCCTGCATACCGAAATTGTTGCCAAAAGCAGACTGTTTCAAATCGAGCAGGTACACCTTAAGTTTTCTAATGGCGTAGAGCGTCAATATGAAAGAATGAAGGGCGGTAGCAGAGGGGCGGTGATGATAGTGCCTATTCATCAAGGTAATTTATTATTAGCGAGTGAATACGCCGCCGGCACTGATAATTATGAACTCGGTTTTCCGAAAGGGTTGATAGATCCAGGCGAAACGGCAGTTGAAGCCGCTAATCGAGAGCTCCAAGAAGAAATTGGTTTTGGCAGTTATCAATTGACCTATCTAAAAGAGCTATCGCTTGCGCCAGGCTACTTTTCCAGCAAAATGCATATTTTTGTTGCTGAAAAACTGTACCCTAGCCGTTTAGAAGGGGATGAGCCTGAACCAATAGACGTGATCCCTTGGCCATTATCTGATTGGCAGTTATTACTCGAGAATGTTGATTTTTCAGAATCTCGTAGTGTTAGTGCACTTTTTTTAACTCAGCAATATCTCAATACACCAACAGATAATCTTACACGTGAAGTCAACGCCGTAAAATAGGTTATTCACAAGTAGTATTGAGTTAGTCATTGAACAGCAACATCGAATAGGCAATAGCCTTATTTATTGATGTCCTTGTGAGGTCATCCTTATCGAATCCAGCAATTGGAGTAATAATGAAGCCAGAAGATGTAATTGAGCAAGTTATAGACATCGCAACGGAAGCTGGGCAAAAAATTCGTGATATTTACCTTAAAGGTAACTTCAAACGCGAAATTAAGTCCGACAATACCCCTGTCACGTCTGCCGATTTAGCCGCGCACGATATTATTTGCCGTCAGTTAGCTGAACTCACGCCCGACATTCCTATTTTAAGTGAGGAAGCTGCAGATATTCCACTAAGTGTGCGTGAAACATGGAAACGCTATTGGCTAGTCGATCCATTAGATGGCACG
Organism: Shewanella sp. AC91-MNA-CIBAN-0169; assembly: GCF_040310165.1. Taxonomy (NCBI): domain Bacteria; kingdom Pseudomonadati; phylum Pseudomonadota; class Gammaproteobacteria; order Alteromonadales; family Shewanellaceae; genus Shewanella; species Shewanella sp. AC91-MNA-CIBAN-0169. The sequence continues at coordinate 10,564 of NZ_JBEOPM010000021.1, read as the reverse complement.
GGTGAGTTTATTGCGGGTAGTGGTGATTTTTCAGTGATTATTGCTTTAGTTGAACATAACCGTCCTATCATGGGAGTGGTTTATGTGCCGATGACTAAGGTGTGTTATTACGCAATAGCCGGGCTAGGTGCTTATAAGCGTGATGGTAAGAACGAGATACGTATCACCAGTAAACAATTAACCGGTGATGAACCAGAGCATTTACGTTTAGCCGTTAGTCGTCGTCAAGATCCGCAATCGGTTTTAAAGTTACTCAATAAACCCAATCATTGTGAGTTAGTGGTGATGGGTGGTGCAGCATTAAAAAGTTGTTTGGTGGCCGAAGGACGTGCTGATTGCTATGTCCGTTTAGGACCCACTGGTGAATGGGATACTGGTGCTGCGCAGATTATTATTGAAGAAGCAGGTGGTGCACTGATTGATATTAATTTACAGCCTATGACCTACAATGAGCGTGAAACACTCGAAAACCCAAATTTTATTGTGGTAGGTAGTGCTAACCTCCCGTGGGATATATTGTTAACTAATTAATTTGTTTATATTTTAATGGACATAAATTAATATTTTGGATGTGTTGCTTTTTCGAACAGAGATTAATTTATTAATCATATGATGGCAACGACATGAGTAACGATATGGCAACAGTAGCCACTAGAAACCATCAACACTATATCGTGCATCGTGGTTAAATAACGATGGCAGTGTGCAGTTTTATCCGTTAATAACAGTGAGTCTTGAACTACTGTGACCAAATTTATGTTGATTTCAATACTGAATTTGGTGAGATACACATAAAAATGCCCTCATCATGAGGGCATTTTTGCTTAAATAACTTATGACTTATGACTATCTAACCATTGATGTATCGCTTTTCTGTCGCCTTGAAAGATAACTCTGTCCTGTTTCTTTTCAAGTTGATACAGATACATCGGGTCATAATAAATATCGAGTAACAGATTTATCCAGTCTAAATGCTTACTGGTATCATTTTGGCTTTGTTGTACGTTAAGCGCATTATCAACCAAGTCCTGCAATTCTTGATGTTGCTTACCGCCTAAGCGTTTACGAATGCCCAATAAACTTTGAGTCAAATATGCTTTAAATGCATCGAAACCCGCTTGCTCACCTAATCCAGATACATAATCAGCCAGTTTTTGCTCAACATAGTCATTTAATAAACGCGGTAAACGCGCGTCTAATGGCTCGTCGAGTACGATAATATCAGCTTGTTGCATGGCGCTGTAAAAATGCTTTGGCAGGGCTGAACGACCAATTAGCATACTTTCATCTTCTAACAGCAAATGGTTATGTTGCTGTTGTTGATGCTGCAGTAATGCCACGGCTAAATTATTTTCGAAGTTGATTTGACTGGGTTGCGGATCGATATTTTTGCCAAAGCTCGACCCTTTATGGTTGGCAAGGCCTTCAAGGTCGACTGATTCATTCCGCTGATGGATAACTTCCGTTTTACCACTACCTGTTATGCCACTTAAAATCAGCACTTTAGATTGGCTTGGCGCTTGCTCGATAGTATTAATTAAAAAACTACGTATGGCTTTGTAACCCCCTTCAATATAAGGGATGTCCATGCCTGATTCTTTAATCCATTGCTGTGATAGCTTTGAGCGCAAACCGCCACGAAAACAATATAAATAGCTGTCAGGATGTTGTGACAATTGAGCAAGCCAAGCATCTATACGTTGCTGTTTAATTTTACCTTTCACCAGCTCATGACCTAATGCTATAGCAGCCTCTTGGCCACGCCTTTTATAGCATGTGCCCACTTTTTCGCGTTCACCATCTTGCATTAATGGTAAATTAATCGAGTGGCCAAAAGCACCTTTAATGAATTCGATAGGCGCTCTTACGTCAATTAATGGACGGTTTTCTAATAGAAGTCTGCCATATTCTGAGCTGGGGATGACCTCGCTCATTAGTTTAATTCCACAAGGATATCGTGTCCGTCAGCGCGTGGCTCATAAGTATTGAGCATACCGATACAAATAGCGTCAATTCCATTGGCTTCTAATAGTGTTTTAAGTTCCTGTTCAGCCTCTGCACTCACGGCAACTAATAGTCCTCCACTGGTTTGTGGATCGCAAATAATCGCTTTCTGGTCATCTGTTAATGGCGGCAAATGTTCGCTATAACTGTCAAAATTGCGATGGGTACCACCTGGAATACAACCTTGAGCGAGGTAATCTCTGACTTTAGGGAGTAAAGGGACTTGGGATAAAACGATATTAGCTTTAAGTTGTGCACCTTGACAGACTTCAATTAAGTGACCCGCTAGTCCAAATCCTGTGACGTCCGTTAATGCATTAACCCCTGTGATTTTAGCGATATCAATACCTATCGTGTTGAGCTGACACATCGCATTTGGGGCAATTTGACTGTCTTCATCACGCAGCTTTTTCTGTTTCTGTGCTGTAGTCAGAATGCCAATACCAATCGGTTTGGTGAGATATAGACGATCATTCGCTTTGGCAGTGTTGTTTTGTTTTACTCGCTCAAGCGGTATTTGGCCTGTAACCGCTAAACCAAAAATAGGTTCAGGTGCATCAATACTGTGACCTCCAGCCAACATAATACCTGCATCGGCACAAGCTTGGCGTCCGCCATCAACCACTTGCTGTGCCACTTCTGGGGGCAATACATTAACCGGCCAGCCTAAAATGGCAATAGCCATAATTGGCGTGCCGCCCATGGCATAAATATCGCTGATGGCATTGGTTGCGGCAATTCTTCCAAAGGTAAATGGATCATCTACAATGGGCATAAAAAAGTCGGTGGTACTGATAATGCCGGTTTGCTCATTGAGTTTATAAACTGCAGCATCGTCACGGGTTTGATTACCGACTAATAAATTGGGGTCAGTAAATACTGGAAGTTGTGACGCAAGAATGGTGCTTAAGACTTTAGGAGAGATCTTACAGCCGCAGCCTGCGCCATGGCTATATTCGGTTAGTTTTATATCGGTATGAGGCATGGTTATGTTTCTGTCGCTGGCTTATTGATGAGCAATTATAATGTTTCTCAAGGATTATTTCTTGGTTATTCGCGGTTTATCAAACCTAGTCGTGTATTTTTAATTAAAAAAATAATTATTATGAACGTTGTTTTTTATTTTGTTTGCTGTTAATTTATCAACTTAATAAGGTGCATATCATTTTTAGGTTGGTATTGTGGCGAGACGAAAAGAGCATACGCATGAACAGATCCGCCATATGGCTATTAGTGCTGTGGTTGAGCATTTACAATGCCATGGTGTCGATAACCTAAGTTTGCGAAAAGTTGCAACCACCATTGGTTACGTGCCAAGCACGTTAATCAATATTTTTGGTAGTTACCAATATTTATTACTCGCGGTATCTGAACAAACATTGTTACAGCTAGCTGCGCAGTTACAGTTAATTAAACCGACCAGGCCAAAACAAACCATTGAGCAAATGGCAATCGTTTATAGTCAGTTTGCTTTAGCTAATCGACGCTGTTTCCGATTGGTATTTGAATTAACAATGACAGATGACCAGCCTTTACCTGCAGCTCACCTCGGGTTGATTAAGTCATTATTTTCTGATGTTGAGTCCCAACTAAGTCAATACTTTCCTTCTGCATGTGAGCAAGAGGTGGAAATGATGAGCCGCGTACTTTGGGGGGGAATACATGGGTTAACGTGTTTGTCATTGGATGGAAAACTATTTGAGACACAATCCTGTTTACAAGACATGTTGACGAGTCATGTAAACAGTTATATTGATGGAATGAGCATAAAAAGGAATTCAAATGCTGCTAACTAAACGATTTTTTCCCTATTTTGCGACCTTATGCCTAGGGGCGCTTAATGACAATTTTTATAAAAATGTGTTGCTCTTACTGGTAACGTACAGCCAATTAAATACATTACCGATTGATGTTAACTTGTTTGTTAATTTGGCCGCTGGCGTATTCATTTTACCTTTTTTCTTGTTTTCTGCTCATGCCGGTATCGTGGCTGACAATATGAATAAGGCAAAATTGATTCGACGGTTAAAGTTGTTAGAGCTGATTATCATGTCAACAGCGGCTATCGCGATTATCAGTCAGAGTTATATGGTGATGTTGCTGCTGCTATTTTTAACCGGCAGCCAGTCTGCATACTTTGGTCCAGTAAAATACTCATTATTACCTCAAGCCCTAAGCGAAGCAGAGTTAGTAAAAGGTAATGCTCTGGTTGAAATGGGCACTTTTTTGTCGATTCTTGTCGGTACCCTAAGCGCCGGTTTGGTGGTGTCTAATGAAAATGGTTTAACGTGGGCGGCAATCATTGTCTGTGTGTTGGCTATTTGTGGTTATCTTGCTAGCCGTGCGATTCCTTCATTGCCTGCCCAAGGTGATTTAAACCCTAGTAAATTTTCGTTATTTTCTGGCACTTGGCGTTGTATTAATAAAGCGCGACAAACCAAGACTATTTGGATGGCCATTCTCGCCATTAGCTGGTTTTGGTTCTTAGGTGCCACCTATTTAACTCAATTCCCTAACTTTGCCAAGCTGCACTTACATGCCGATGCCACCGTCGTGTCATTGTTACTGGCGCTATTTTCTGTCGGTATTGCCGTTGGGTCATACGTGTGTGAGCGTTTTTCGTTTGGGCATGTTGAGTTAGGCTTATTACCATTTGGGGTCTTGGGCTTAAGCGTATTTAGTTTTGACATGATAGCGGCTATTCCGCTAGAGCTTGTTGAGCCAGGTTTTGTGTATAGCTTCGAGTCATTTATCGCTAACGCGCAGCATTATCGTGTGATGATCGATTTGTTTCTTGTCGGCCTAAGTGGCGGGATATTCATTGTGCCTCTGTATGCGTTTATTCAAACTCGTGCAGAAAAACAAGAATGTGCTCAAGCTATTGCGGCGAATAACATCATTAATGCCTTCTTTATGGTGGGCTCTGCAGTATTATCGATAGTGTTGCTTGGGGTATTTCAGTGGAGTATCCCTGAATTATTTATGCTTGTCGGCGTGCTTAATTTGGTTGTGCTGTTATATGTTTACTCGCAAGTGCCAGAGTTTACCCAACGCTTTATCAGTTATTTGCTGAGTCATGTTATGTATCGGGTGAATGTACGTGGTAGAGAACATATTCCGGCACAAGGGGCAGGAATTATTGTCAGTAATCATGTGAGTTACGTTGATGCGTTAGTCATTATGGGCGCATCGACTCGACCTATTCGGTTTGTAATGGATAAGTCGATTAGCGAAATTCCATTATTAAAGTATTTGTTTCGGCACGCTGGCGTTATCCCAATATGTTCACCGAAGAAGTGCGAGTCGACATATCTAAATGCATTCGAACAGATACACCAAGCATTAGCTAACGATGAGTTAGTGTGTATTTTTCCGGAAGGGAAGTTAACTCCAAACGGTGAAATTGGTGAGTTTAGACCTGGCATTGATAAAATTTTACAACGGGATCCAGTAACAGTAATACCGTTAGCGTTAACAGGGTTATGGGGATCTTACTTTAGCCATAAAGGTGGGCATGCACTGACCACTTTGCCTAAACGTTTCTGGTCTAAAGTATCGGTGAGTATTGCACCTTCAGTTGACGGAGCTACGACCAATTGCAAAGCGTTACAGCAGCAGGTGACTCAGCAATTTAATTAGCACATGATGTACTAGTGAAGCTGCTCAAAACAAAAAAGGTCACGCGTGGGCGTGACCTTTTAAATGATTAAGCATTAGCTTTACTGTGCGTAGGCAGCTGTTAGGCTTTTCCAATTACGTTGTTGTTCAAGAAATTGGTTACGCAATAATTGTACTTGTTGTTTCAGATTGTGATCTGTAAGTTGCTTGCGTTTCGCCTCTAACAAACTCTTTTTAGCTTGATAATAGTCAACTAAGTGTTGCTTCATCAGCTCATATTCTGCTTGAAACTTTTCTATAATTTCATCGCAGTTAGGTAAGTGAGCAACCTGATTCTGAGCTTGTAAAAGTTGCATCTGCAAGCGTGCACTTTCAATACGTTCTTGTGGCACTTTACGTAAGTCACTCGCTAAACCAAACCAGTTCATCAGTTTGATTAACCATTTGGTTGGATCGTAGTCCCACCATTTGATGCCATTGCGATAATCGTTTTCAAAAATATGATGGAAGTTGTGATAGCCCTCACCGTATGTAAGTAACGCTAAAAATGCATTATCTCGGGCTGAGTTTTTATCTGTGTACGGTTGTTTACCCCAAATATGGGCTAATGAGTTAATAAAGAAAGTACAGTGATGCACTACCACTAGGCGTAATAAACCTGCCATAAGTACCATTGATAAAATATCGCCATTTAGCCAGCCTATAAATGCCGGTAAACCAATATTCATTAAGATCACTAAGGCTAAGTAGTGCTTGTGCTGCCACATAACGATACGATCGTTTTGTAAGTCGCGCACGTTGTTGTAGTCACTGTAACGACTCGCTTGATACTCGCGCAGCATCCAACCTATGTGGCTGTACCAAAATCCCATTTGAGCTGAGTACGGGTCTTTATCATTATTATCAACATGTTTGTGATGAATGCGGTGATCACTACACCAATGTAATGCGCTATTCTGTAACGCCAATGCTCCGCCTAGTGCGTATAAAAAACGAACTGAAGAGTGAGCTTTATAGGCTTTGTGTGACCATAATCTGTGGTAACCCGCAGTAATCGATAGACCACTTGCGTAAGCGAAAACAACAAATGCAATCCATTCAATGCCATCAAAGCCATGGGTAAAACCACGCCAAGGGATTAATACCACCGCGCCGATAAAAGTAATGGCAAATAACAAGGTATTAAGCCAAATGATTGGAGGTTTTTTCATTTAGTAGGGTTCCAATAATAGGTTTAAATAAGTTGAGCGTACAATTGTACGCTAATTTTACTTAGGGAACTAGTCATGGTCAACTTTAACAGGGCTGTGTTTCTGTTTTAAAAACGGTATTATCAGTGAATTAATATTGACTGAATGGATTAGTAAATGGGTGTTAGAGCACAACAAAAGGAAAAAACCCGCCGTGCATTAGTGGATGCTGCATTTAATCAACTCAGTGCTGAACGCAGTTTTTCTAGTCTAAGCTTACGTGAAGTTGCTCGTGAAGCTGGTATTGCACCCACATCATTCTATCGCCATTTTAAAGACATGAACGAACTTGGCTTGACCATGGTCGATGAAGGTGGATTAACCTTACGTCAAATGATGCGTAAAGGTCGTCAACGTGCAGAAGCCGGTGGGAGTGTGATCCGTATTTCTGTCGACACGTTTATGGAAGTATTGGAGTCAAACCCGAACGTATTTCGAATACTACTTCACGAACGTTCAGGTACCTCTGCGGCATTTAGAGCCGCAGTTGAGCGCGAAATTGAACATTTTATTTCTGAACTTGCTCATTACACCGAAGCCCAGGCAAACCGCACTCCTGTGTTAGCGCGTGCTCAAGCTGAAGCATTGGTTATTTTAGTCTTTAATGCCGGAGCATCAGCGTTGGATTCCAAGCGTAGCGAGCGTAAGTCATTAGCCGATCAGTTAGTACTACAACTGCGTATGGTGGCTACAGGCGCTGAAGCGTTACAGCATAAAATTGACAACCGTGCTTAATTTATCGCAATTATAACAAACAGGGCGCTAATCATTAGCGCCCTGTTTGTTAGTTAAGCTGTATTACTTACGTTCTAGTAATACTCCTGATTCCATATGATCGGTATATGGGAATTGGTCAAATAGCGCAAAGCGAGTTATTCTATGTGTTTGACCTAAGGTTAACAAATTGTCATTCAGTGTTTCTGGATTACATGAAATATACAAAATCCGCTCGTAACCTTGGATAAGCTTTAATGTTTCTGGATCAATGCCTGCACGAGGCGGGTCAACAAAGATAGTATTGCAATCGTAACTGTCTAAGTCGATGCCTTCTAAACGTCTAAATTGACGCTTTTTCGCCATGGCATCACTAAAGTCTTCAGCAGACATGCGAATAATTTGAACATTATCAACGTGATTAATATCGATGTTGTATTGCGCAGCATCAACTGAAGGCTTGGCCAGCTCTGTTGCTAATACACGATTGAAGTTTTGCGCCAATGCAATCGTAAAATTACCATTACCACAGTACAACTCTAGTAAATCACCCTGACTGTTTTTAGTTGCATCAATAGCCCACTCCAGCATTTTTACAGAGACTTTCGCATTAGGCTGAGTAAAACTGTTTTCAATTTGCTTGTAATGCAATACCTGTTCATTAACCGTTAAGGTCTCAACAACGAAATCTTTGTCTAAATCGATTTTTTGCTTACGCGCACGACCTATAATGTTGACATTGAATTGAGCAGATAACTTTGCTTTTAATAGAGTCGCGTGTTCACGCCACTCTTCATCGAGCTGGCGGTGGTACAACAAAGACACTAAAATTTCGCCGCTTAATGTCGACAAGAAATCTACTTGAAACAATCGATAACGCAATGCAGGATTAGGTGTTAACTCTGCTATTAATGCGGCCATCATTTGATTAATAATCAAACCAGCGGGTAAATATTGATCGCAACGCACTTTTGCATTCAGTGCTTTATCAAACATGTAGTAATATAAGTCATCATCTTGATGCCACATTCTAAATTCAGCACGCATACGATAATGCATAGGCTCAGAAGCAAAGACTTCAAGCGCCGGTGGATTGAAATCGGCAAAGGCCTGTTCTAGCTTGATGCGCTTTCGTTGTAATTGTGCATCGTAGTTTTTAGGATCCATTGCAGCTAAATTCATATCGTCCACCTAATACTGTAAAAAAGGGCGCAAATATTATACTAAATGACGCTGATGTCTAGTATTACGCACCTAAGTATAAAGTGGCCCGACGATTAATGCTGAACATATACATATTTGGAGCCCATATTGTCTGGACCTATTTTAGTGTTTGATTCTGGTATCGGCGGATTGTCGGTAATGAACCAAATTAGAAAACAGTTACCACAACATGATTATTGTTACTTATTTGACAATGCACGCCTACCCTATGGCAACTTATCAGAGCAAGAGTTAATAACTGGATGTGTTGCACTTATTACTCATCATGCACGACGTTTGAACGCCAGTATTGTGGTGGTTGCCTGTAATACCGCCAGTACTTTGGTATTGCCTCTATTACGCCAGCAATTAACCATTCCTATCGTGGGAGTTGTTCCTGCTATTAAACCTGCCGCCATGTTATCGAAGAAAAAGCACATTGGTTTATTGGCTACGCCTGGGACAGTGAAACGAGATTACACTCAAGCATTAATCAATCAGTTTGCCGGAAACTGTAAGGTTGAATTATTTGGGACTTCAGATTTAGTGTTACTTGCGGAGCAGTATGTAGCTCAACAGCCAATCGATATGGATAAGCTAAACGATATCTTAGCACCCATAGCGGCAACTAATATTGATGTACTGGTGCTGGGCTGTACTCATTTCCCAATGATAGCGACAGAAATAAGTCATTATCTTGGCGAAGGAGTAACACTATTAGATTCAGGGGAGGCGGTAGCAAAACGGGTAAGGTTTTTACTGAGTAAAGAAAGTAATGGCAATAAGCAATTACAAGCATGTTATACCAAAGATATTAGCCAAGGGCTTAAAGCAACATTAGTCGATTATGGTTTTAGTGATTTTTCGCTGGTAACCATAACCGACTAACAACACTATTAATTTACTATAGTGCTAAGAACCTAGTTCAATAACGATTAGCTATTTTCCGAATCAGATTCTTGTGATTTGGCTTCTCTTACCTTTAACGTGCGCTCTTGAAAGCTATAGTCGTTTAATTTCGACATTGCTTTTTGTGCGCCCGCTTCAGACATCTCAACAAATCCAAATCCTTTGCGACGTCCAGTTTTACGGTCTCGTACTAAACGAACTGAGTTAACAGGCCCGTACTCACCAAACAATGCCTTTACTTCTCCCTCATGAACACGATAAGGCAAGTTGCCAACATATAGTGTCATTGTAGGACCAACATAAGGTTCGTCAGAAGAGCTTGAACCACTTGTTGGTACAAAGGTGAAAATTAACGTCGCAACGACTACACCAGCAATAAACGCTACCGAAGATGATGTGCCGCCAAACTGAGAAAAAACAAAAGCGCCAAGAAGCGCCGCAATCAAAACAATCACGAATGATTTCTGCATAAAATAATCTCTAATGAATATAAAAATGATAAATAACTGTTAAATACTATTACATACTAATTAAAAATTACCAGATAAACCAGACCACTGTTGAAAAATTGAGCTCAAAAGCGACTTAAATATCAAAAACAACTAATTTACTAATTAGCCAAAGGTGGTTCTTTAATCAAAAAAGCTAAAAAAAGAACGATCTGCATAAAAGTTCAACGCTCGAAACATATCTTGAATAAAAGCGCTTGCACTAAATCTTAAGCTGCCTATAATGCGCATCCACTGACACGGCATACAGCGAAAGCGAAAACCGGTTAGCGTTATTAACAACTACTTAGTGGTGTTGGTAACAGGCGAAAAGAAGTTTGAAAAAACACTTGACGCAATAAAGGGAATGCGTAGAAT
>NZ_JBEOPM010000020.1:0-91622 GCF_040310165.1 Shewanella sp. AC91-MNA-CIBAN-0169 | reverse complement strand
AAATCCCCACCAGAATACTGGTAGGGATTATCTTTCATCTGCAAGATCGGTCAAGTGCCCTTAAACGATCGGCATTGGCCAATATAGGCTGCATTTTTATCGTTCAGAGTTCGCTTACACGCGTTGTGATTAGCCTAAATCCATCATCATGCTACGGCTATGCACCAAAGCTTGAAACGCTTGTAGTTGCTTTTTAGGTAATACAGTAGCTTCTGCAATATTGGCTTTCATTGCGTCGATAGGACGACCATTTACAATAAACTCATAATGTAAGTGAGGACCTGTTGAAGCACCAGTATTACCCGACAATCCAATCGGTTGACCACGAGTGACACGTTGGCCTCTTTTAACTAAAAACTTCGATAAATGCAGGTAGCGTGTGCTGACCTTATTGTCGTGTTGAATCACAATATAGTTGCCTGCATAAGGATGTTTAGTCACCATAGTGACTATGCCATCTCCCGGTGCTACGACTTGCGTACCTATTGGGGTAGCAAAATCAGTGCCGTTATGTGGACGAATACGACCAGTAATTGGGTGTTTACGGTTAGGGTTAAAGCGCGAACTTAAACGAACTTTTCGATTAAGCGGAATACGTTGAAAAGCAGGCGTTAAACTTTGACCTTCAATGTCGTAATAATTGCCATCGACATTTTGAAACGCGGTAATGTCGCGACGGCCGGTATTAATACGAATGCCTTCAATCGATGTTGTGCCTGTTGGTTCACCTTCAACAAATTGGTCGTTAACCAAAACCGAAAAAGTATCACCTGCGCGCAACTCACGAGAAAAATTTAATTTCGTTTTTAACAGAGTTTCAACTTTTTGAATTTCAGCGGCACTTAAACCAGCGTTTTTAGCCGATACATAAAAAGAGCCGTTAATTTCTCCGCCAACGATGCGATTTTGCCAAATGCCATCGATGTTAATGTCATTAACACCGTAAGTTCCGTCTTTAAAACGGGAGAATACCACTTGGTGAGCAGGGCTAAAGTACAGTTCTAGCTTATCAAGCTCGCCATTAGCGTTGTCCCAAAATTGGATTCGGTTACCCGGCAGAAGTGTATCTAGTGCTAAGACTTCTAAATCAGCCTCAAGTACTTTATACATGGTTCGTTGGTCGATACCGGCTAATTCAAATAAATGACTTAAGGTATCACCACTTTCAATCACGCGATTTAAAATCGGTGAAATAGGCTTTACCAGCTTCAAAGCGCTATCTTGTTGAGCTATGTGTGGCAATAACGAATCGATATCGATTGCCACTGGAATACGTTGTGATGAAAACTCTTGTTGTGTTGGCCATAATAAAGCCGCCCCGACAACAAATACACTCGCTAGCAAGACTTTCTTGTGCAAGTTTGGCAAGTTCAATTGACTTACCGCTGGCCTTTGGAAGCCCATAATTTTACTCATTAGCAATGTCTAATCCACCCTAAAAGATGACGCTTTATATTTTTTATTTTTCTTTTACTGCAAATTGTTATTGCGATATTGGGCATAAATTCAGTTAACGCTATGCCTTCATGTCGTTTTTTATGGTGAATATGACCCAATATTTGATACTACGGCATCCGGTATAAACAGCTAAAAATACGGACTTTTGCACTCAAATTGCATATCAACGCTCTTTTATATCAAAAAATAATCATTTTACAAATATAAAATGATATTTAATTAATAATTAATTTGAACTCGATTACAGTAATCATGGGAGTTTGAGGCAGATCAAGACCCACTTACAGCAAACTCACCCTGCAATTTACTGATACCAAGACCGTTCATTTTAGTCACTTTTATCTGTACGTCGATCCGCTCTTTCATGGCTTCAATATGGCTAATGACACCAATCATTTTGCCCGACGCATTTAAATTATCTAATGCGTCTAAAGCGGTATCTAACGTTTGACTATCCAACGTACCAAAGCCTTCATCTAAAAACAGTGAGTCAATGCTCGTTTTATGACTAACAAGGTCAGATAATGCGAGTGCAAGGGCTAGGCTCACTAAAAAGCTTTCACCGCCCGACAAGGTTCTGGTGTCTCGTACTGCATCACCTTGCCAGGTATCGAGTACTTGTAGCTCTAACGCATCGGACTCTTTGCGTTCAAGTAAGTAACGACCTTGCAAACGTTCCAGCTGTCTGTTCGCCAATGCCACTAAATGGTCTAAAGTAAGCCCTTGAGCAAACTTACGGAACTTATCGCCCTTTTGTGAGCCAATTAACGAATGCAGATACGCAAGATCGTCGTAATCTTGTTGCATTTGAGCTTGTTCCGTGAGCAGTTGCTGTTGCCCTGCCCGCTTATTGGTATCTTGCTCCAACTCATGGCTTAAGCGCCACAGTGTTTGCTTGTCTTGTTGGTGCTTAGCTTCAATCGTTTGATGTTGCAGCATTATATCGCTGTGTTGAGCAATATCGTATCCGTGTTGCTCTGCCAGCTGCGCTAAATCCGTTTGTTTTGTTAAGGCTTGCTCAACTAACGTATTGGCTTTGACAATGTCGTTATCAAGTTGCAGTTTTAATTGCTGTAAGGTGTGACGCTCTTGTGGCGTCAATAAGGCTTGCTCAAATGATTGTTGATCAGCAAATGGGCTTGATTGTAATGCCGCTTGCCATTTGGCCTGCAACTGCTGTAACTCTTGATTAACCTTGGTGACTTGCTGCGTTGTCGATTGCAACTGCGCTTGTAAGCCAGCAAAATGTTTATCCGCCGTTTGCAATTGTTGTTGAATTGAGACAAATACCTGCTGAGCTTGATCTACTGCGTGTTGGCTAAGCAGCTTTTCATCTTCAACCACTTTCTCTGCAAACACGGCTTTACGCTTTGTGAGTACCGAATCGAGTTGCTCGTTAAGCGTAACCACTTGCTCAGTCACTTCCGCTAGCTTGGTTGCTATTTCAGAGGTGTGTAGATTGTTTGCGGTGAGTTTTTCTGCGGTGACACTGAGCTGCTGTTGGTTATCGATAGCCTGCTGCTGCGCTTCAATCCAACGTTCAAGTTGTTGTTGTAAGTGATGCAGCCAAGCGTCGGCATCCTCAAGTCTCGGCGGCGTTAACCCTGTGGCAATAATGTGTGCATCCAGTGCGCTGCTAAGTTGCTGTAGTTGCTTGTTAACAGATTCAATTTGCTGCTGCTGACTCACTAAACCTTGGGATAAATTATCAAGCTGTTGTTGCAATAATCCATGCTGATTAACCAACACTGCCAACGCTTGTTCTGCTTGGGTAGCATTGTGCTGATGTTGATGTAAGGTTTTTTGGCATTGGTTAAGCTGACTTATCGTTTGGGCAAGTTGCTGCTGTTTGGCTTCTGACTGGGCAATATAATCAGTTAGCTTATGTTGTTGCTGCTCATGTAATTCAAGCGTTACCGCAAGCGCCTGAGTGTGTTGTTGCCACTGTTGCTCAGTTAATTGTAATTCAGTTTGCGCTAGGCTCAATTGCTTGAGCGAATTGTCATAGTTAACTTGCAACGCCGTTTGTTGATTTTTAAGCTGCTCACCTTGCTGTTTAATCGCATCTAGTTCAATTTGTAGTTGCTGCATTCTTTGCTCGGTAACAGACACATTCAATGCTTCATAACGCTCAACTAACGGGTGCTCTGTCGAACCGCACAATGCACAAGGCTCACCGGCTTTAAGCTTGGCACGCTCTAAGGTTAAATTGGCTATTTGCTGTTCTTGCTGCAATATGGTTTGCAGATCTTTTACTTGCTGATTTTTTTCACTCCACTGGGTTCTTACCTGCGAAAGTGACAGCGCTAAAGCCTGTAAATCAGTGTTAAATTGCACCGATTGACTGCTTAATTGCTGGTATTGTTGCTGCTGACGCACATAGTGACTAAATAGCTGGGTTAACTGATAACGCCCAGCTTGCTGCTCGACCAGTTGTTGGTAGACATGATTAATCTGACTTTCGTCTTGGCCGGCCAATAATGCTGTTATTGCTTGCTGGCTGTCGGCTTGTTGAGCCAACGCTTGGGTGACCGTCGTTTTGGCAAGCTTAATTTGTGGCGAAAGTTCAGTTAACGTTGTTTGAGTTTGCTCGATATTGTGTTGTTGCTGAACTCGTTGAGTGTCAAGTTGGCTCAACTGCTGGTTTAATTGCAATACTTGGCTATATTGCGTCTGCCAAGCCGCAAACTTTTTGGCCACTTCTTGGCCTTGTGGCAAACTATCAAGTTGTTGCTGTATGTCTTGCTTTGCCGACGTGAGTTGCTGTTGCAACGCCATCAACTGTTGCTGTTGCTCAATCGTTTTGTGTTGTTGCTCAGCCGTTTGCTGATGGCTTAATCTGACCTGAGACAACTGATAGTTCAATTGGCTAATGCGTTGGTCTAACGGCAACACCTGTTTGTCGATAAGATTAAGCAAATCTTTGTGTGCTTGATTGGTTTTATCAACGCCTTGCTTAGCTTGCGTTTGCTTGTGGGTGTGCTGTTGCAGTGTTTGTTCAGCTACACTAACTTGTTCCGTTAACTGTTCAATCTGTTCCGATAATACTCGGGTGCTTAACTGGGCTTTTTGTTGCTGTTCAAATAGAGGCTGGATTTGCTGTGCTGGCTCACTATGTTCAAGTCGAGTTAGTTCATCGCTATGTTGCTGTACGCGAGACAGTGCTAGTTGCTGTTGAGCCTGAACGTTAACTAATGTCTGCTGCGATTGCTCAGTATTGTCCGCCCAGGTAATAAATTGGCTTAATTGAGCTAATTGCTGTTGATCGATCACAAGCGCCTGATTGAGTTGTTCAATCTGTAGTTGCTGCGCCACAACTTGTTGTTGATCAAATAACTCAACACTGCCAAGCTTAGCTTCAAGCACTTTTAGGTTAGTTTTGGCATCAGAAAAATGCTGATGCACTCGCGCTGAAATTAAGCTGTAAATTTCAGTACCCGTTAGCTCTTCCAATAGTTCTGCGCGCTCATTGGCTTCGGCATTTAAAAAAGCGGCAAACTGGCCTTGTGACAACATCATCGACTTAGTGAAACGAGCAAAGTCGAGTCCGGTGATTTCTTCAATTAATTCGGTTTTACGTTTTATCTGACTGGCAAGGATTTTACCGTCACTGAGTTTAGCCAATTCGACTTGCGCATCTTGTAAATTGCCATCGGCTTTGTCGCGCGAACGACGCTGACTCCAAAACGCTCGGTAAGCGACACCTTTAACTTCAAATTCAACTTCAGCTAAACATTCTGCAGTGCCACGAGTCATTAACTCGTTGGTGGTTTTAGAAATATTACTTAACCGCGGAGTACGATGGTAAAGCGCTAAACAAATCGCATCGAGAATGGTGGTTTTACCTGAGCCTGTAGGACCTGTAATAGCAAATAAACCGTTTTCAGCAAATGGCGATTGGGTGAAGTCGATTTTCCACTCATTTTTAAGTGAGTTAATATTTTTAAAGCGAAGGCTTAGAATTTTCATTATTGCTCACCCTCGGTAGCACTTTTTGTAGCAACGGCTTCTGTCGACGTTTCTTGTAACACATGGCTCGCAGCCGTTTCTTGACTGTTTCGCTCAGACTCCACTTCGGCATACACTTGGTTAAAGCGTTGCTTTATTCGTCCTAACTGTGCCTGTTGCGATTCACTCTCAAACTCTTCTTGCGACAAACGTCGCCCAAATACCTCGTCGACGCTGAGCTCAGATAAGGTTTCATTATCGAGCTGCTTAATGTGTTGCTGTCGTTGACTGCGGGCACGCTTTAACTGCAATACTTCAACCGCTTTGTCTTGAGTCATGTCGGCAATGCGCGATTGCAAATCAGACAAATAATCTTGTTGTGACACCTCAATGCTCAACCAAGTCGTTTTTGCGGATTCTGCTTGCAAAGCAAATGCGTTTATCTGCTGCTCAATACTATCTAAGTCGCCTTTTAACACCTGCATCGGCTGGAAAACTGGCACCATTAATGCTGTGATTTGAGATAATTTGGCATCACTAAATTCGACCAAGAATACGGATTTATTAGTGGTATTATCTGTCGCGAGTTCATCAAAACTTAACGCTATCGGTGAACCGCTGTAACGAATATGTTCAGATTTCGCCACCACTTGGGGGCGATGAATATGACCTAATGCAATGTAGTCTGCGGCAGGAAACAGCGCTGCATTAAAGGCATCTAAACTGCCAATATAGATATCACGCACGGATTCTGAAGTACTTGCACCCACTGTGGTTAAATGACCTGTCGCAATAATGGGTACTGGCGTAGTAAATGTATTATTGAGTTGTTCAGCTTGCTCAAAACAGCGCTGATACAACTCGCTAATGGCATCACCCAATTTACGTTGTTTATCAATTGATGACTCACCTGATTCACTTAGCACCACATCACGCGGGCGTAAAAAGGGTAAACCACATAAAATAGCACCCACTTCACCTTGGCGATTTTTGAGGGTAAATACATGCTCTTCAACATGCTCGAATGCACCTGGAATAACCACAGTATTTAGGCAAGCAAGGAGATTTTTAGATTCATTCAACGTCGACACAGAGTCGTGATTACCGCCCAATAAAATTAGCTGGCAACCTGTTTGTTTAATTTGAACAATAAATTGATTGTATAGCGTACGGGCATAACTTGGCGGTGTGCCAGTATCGAAAATATCGCCCGCGACAATAAGCGCATCAACTTGGTGGATGTTGATTTGCTCAAGTAACCACTGCATAAAGGCCTGGTGCTCAGCTGCGCGACTTTTACCATAAAAATATTGGCCAAGATGCCAATCTGATGTGTGAATAATGCGCATAACATCCCTTCAATAAAAACAAACACGTACACCACATAATGCTGGCGTTAATAAACCCAAATTATCGCTACTATGATCACATGTACTGCTATCACATGTATTGCGACCACAATAATTTGCCGCTCATGCCCAATGACATCACTACCACCAAAGGTTTAATGATTTTAACGCCTTTAGTCACCACTAAACGTGAACCTAACGTAGCACCAATGGCTTGGCCTACCAGCATAATCAATCCCAATACCACTGCGACTTGACCACCGATTAAAAAGAAAATTAACGACGCAATGTTAGTGGCAAAATTGAGTAGCTTTGCATGCGCGGTTGCCTTGGCCAAACCAAAGCCGGCCAATGACACAAATGCTAAAGCAAAGAAGCTGCCGGTACCGGGGCCAAAGAAACCATCATATAAGCCAACGCCCAATGCGGCAGTAAAAGCAAACACACTTGGGGTGAGGACTTGTTGGCGATCTTGTTCACTTATTTTTTTAGAGAATAAAAAATAACAACCAATGGCTAGAATTAAAAATGGCAGCACGACCTCCAATAATTTAGCGTCGATCATTTGTACTAATATTGTGCCAATTGATGCACCAATAAAAGCGCATATCAACGACAGTTTGATACTGCGTAAATCAACCATCCCTTTACGTACAAAATATAAGCTCGCAAAAAAGCTGCCACCGCACGCTTGCAGTTTATTAGTACCCAATGCCGCTGCTGGAGGTAACCCTGCCCACATTAATGCGGGAATGGTCAGTAAGCCTCCGCCGCCAGCAATCGAGTCGATAAACCCCGCAACCAGAGCAACAAAAAATAAAATAACCGCGAGTTGGAGCGTGAGTTCAAGCATGGGGAGTCTCGTTATTAGGAATAGCGTGAAGTCGGCTGACATAATATAAGGCGTTATTAGACAATCTTTATCGTCAAAATACAAAGCGTTCTGTGTAATTTATTCAGCTTTACCCAACTAATTTCAGCTTGGGCTAATAAACACTGACCAAATAACGTATTACCCATTAATAAGCTTATATTGACTTAAACATCAGATTTGAAAATCGATTTGAGAAATGGACTACAACCGCTTTGCTGTTCACTTAGGCATTGTTATAGTAGTCGGCCTAGTAAATATTGAGCTGAAGGTTTTATTATGATTGTTATTACCGGCGCAAGTAGCGGCTTAGGTGCTGCACTAACACAACTGTATGCTGCAGAAAATCAACCGTTATTGGTGACAGGTCGCAGTGAGCAAAAATTAGCAGGTGTAATGGCTGGCCTAACTCAACCAGAGCAAGCTAACGTACAAACTCACACAGCAGACTTGTGTGTGGCCGAAGATGTCAGTGCATTATTTTCGCGTTTATCAGCGCCGCCAAGCAAGGTTATTCATTGTGCTGGCAGTGGTTATTTTGGCCCTATCGAACAACAAGCACCTGAAGCGATTAATCAGTTAATCCACAACAATCTCACTTCAAGCATTCTAGTGCTGCGTGAACTTATTAGTCGCTATCGTGATCACAACGTTACTGTAGTAGTCGTGATGTCGACCGCAGCGCAAGCTGGCAAAGCAAATGAGTCGACTTACTGTGCCGTAAAATGGGCCATAAAGGGATTGGTAGAATCGTTACGATTAGAATTGAAAGGCAGCCCGATGAAATTGATTGCGGTATATCCAGGAGGAATGGCAACGGACTTTTGGCAAACCAGTGGCAAAGACATTAATACATCAAGCTTTATGACGGCAACAGAAGCCGCCACCATGCTCAAGCAAGCCTTAATAGCGACAGAACATGGATATGTCTCTGATATCACCATTAACCGAGGTTAATATTCCATAAATTAGTTAACCTAAAATAGAACGAACAGTTTATTATCCCTAGTTAGTTATTCGTGCCCAAGTTAGCTATTCGTGATGTTCTTAAGTTTAGGTTTATTTGGATAAAAACGGTTTGGTTGACCAGTACCAGCAATATATCCACCCAGCAGGGGCAAAAATGAGATTTAACACAAGAGCGTAAAAACCCACCAAGGGTAAATTTGTGGTTTTCCCCTTGGCAAATCTTAAGGTGAAGAACACCACAACTAGGGTTAAAACGAAAATAATTTGGCCAATCAATGTGCCATTTAACTCCATGATTACACCCTTTAACCATCAAACCCGTTATGCTGAAATAGCAACGACGCTAAGCTGATGATACATCTAATATTAGATTATTGATAAGGCTACTACAATGTGTAAAAAAATCATCGTAATACTGATATCGTTTAGCTTTATTCTATCTTTGTCCGCCTGTGCTGAATTAAAACAGACTGGCAAAGAAATCGGTCACACCACAAAAAAAGTGACCACAGCTATCGGTCACGGGACGCGCGATACCGTTAAAGCTATTGGACATGAAACCAAAGAAGTCATTAATGAGATAAAAGAAGACTAAACCACGTCGCTTTGTATAATCAAAAAGCCGTTAATGCTGGGCATTAACGGCTTTTGTTCAATTGAATAATTCAATCTATAGTGAAGACTATGTTAGTTGCTGGCAATGTTAGTGCTTACAATGCTCAGTGTGAACATGGTCATCATCTGCAAATTCATTATCGCTGGCTTGGTTTTGCATCACGCCCCAACCATCAGAAATACCGTCAAACTCTTTGGCAAAGTTATTTAACTCAGTTTCTTTAGCCACAAGCGTTGCGTATTCAGGTACCATTTGCAGGCAAACAATCACTTCCCACTTGGTGCTTTCTTCATCAAAGTTAAGCTCAAGCTCACCTTGGATGTCTTTTTGGCTTAATGCTTCTAAGGCTGACTCGGCATCACGTTGATCGTCAAACACCAAGAAGAAATCGACTTCTATTGATTGAGTAAGGTCAATACCGGCATCTGCCATTGCAGCCAACATTTGGCCATTATCATCTTCTGGGAATTGCATTTATCAATCCTTACTGTGCAGGAACAATTTCAATTGTCGCGCCATTGAACGAAACGACATCGCCAACAACACACTTTTTACGTTTACGAGTATCAACTTCACCGTTGACGGTAACTTGACCTTCGGTAATGACATGCTTTGCTTCGCCACCACCGTTCACTAGACCGAGTACTTTGAGTACTTTGTACAGTTCTACGAATTCATCACCTTGAAGTAATGCAAACGCTTGAGTTTGAGTCGTCACAATAATCGCCTTTTAATCAAAATATTCTGGCTATTATAGCCTATGCCAGTTTAGCAAGCATCAAGCATTTTGAATGGATTATTAAACGCATATGTAAACCCTAACTGATGACAGATTAACTGCCCATCGATAGTTTTATTGGGTTGTTGTTGTTGATTAAATTCTGGCGCACTTAACCCAAGATGTTCAGCGGCAGCAACATAAAACTCACCACGAGTAGGATGAACGTTTGCAGCAAGATTATAAATAGCTAAAGTATCGTTGCGAGAAAGAATTAAGCTAACAGCAGCAACACAGTCATCTAAATGCACCAGATTAACCGCAACATTGGCGCCACTGACATCCGTTTTTCCGGCAAAAAAACGTCCGGGATGTCGCTTAGGTCCAACCAAGCCTGAAAATCGTACAATACAGCTATTTTTCATAGCTGAAAACATCGCTTCTGCTTGTAATAATGTACCACTGGTATCATTAAAAACAGCAGCATCTTGTTCGGTTACAGTTTGATCTAGCGAAGGATAAACCCCAGTCGTACTGATGAAAATAATTTTTTGATATTGGCGTTCACCCATCAAGTTTATTAACTGAGTTAAATAGCCAAGATAATCAGTTTCGCCTCGTCTAAGTCCCGGTGGTATGTTAATCACGATAGCGTCTGCATCGAATAAAGACGAGTTTTTTGCTTGGTTAGTCACATTGGCCAAATCTAACTGATAAGCATCAATACCGGCTTGCTGTAATTGGACTAAATCCTCAGAGTGACGTTTTGAAGCCTTTACCTTAATACCTTGCTTAACTAATTGTGTCGCGAGCGGCAAACCGAACCAACCACATCCGATAATAGTAACTGTATTCATGTATTCTCGATATTACGACGTTAAATTTTAATGATTGAAGTTATTGAAGTAAAAACTAATTGGACTATTGGCTTGCAATGTTTTAATGGCACCCTCAGATAATTCGTCTAATTTCATCACTTCTTGAACTTGAACATCTTCGTTAATTAAAAAACGAAAACTAGGTTCCCCCCCACTGAGGTTACATGACCACACATGTGGCTGTTTTACATCGGCAGTTGTCATCATCACCTTAGCGATGCTTTCGTCGGTTAAGCGCACTATAGTGCCTGGAGGATAAATACCTAATATTTTAACTAAAACCGAAATTAAATTATCACTGTGTTTACTGCTGTGAGTTTTAAATAAAATACCCAGTGCAACTTGTGGCGTTTGGTATTGATGTAACAGGGTTTCATAGTCATTAGCTAATGACACTATTTGGGTGGTGGGTAAAATTTTAGCTTCGGTCAGATTATTAGGAAAACCGCTACCATCAATAAACTCATGATGATGCAACACTATGTCTAACATGGCTTCAGGAAATAATCCGGTGCGGTTAAGCATCTCGTGGCCAAAGTTAGGGTGCATTTTTAAAAAGTTAATTTCATGGTCAGTTAACTCACCACGTTTTTTACGTCGGATTGCCTCTGGGACTTTTAACTTACCTATGTCATGAAACAAGCTGCCTAATGCAATGTCACGAACCTCTTTTTTAGACAGTGATAATGTGTGAGCAATCATCATAGAGATCACCGCAACTGAAATACCATGTTGAGTAACACTAACATCTGTTTCGCCACTGCCCACGAGCGTTAAATGAGGGGTTTCACTTTCATACAAATGATCGACTAAATCTTCAACTAAGGTGGCCGCTTCACGATAAGCACCTTCAGGATCACTGACTATTTTACCAAAAACGGTTCGACTATCGTTAACCGATTTTACAAAGCGCTGTTGGCTAAGTCGCATACTTTTTTTAGCCAAAGGTCGATAATCAATTTCTTGTTCAACAACCTCTTCTGGTGGCTCAATTTCAACGGGCTCATCAACTTTAGGCAGCAAATCATGGCCATCAATCACGTACACAAATGACACATCGAGACCTTTGATCATCTCGATTTGCACTTGTTGTTCAAGCTTTACTTTACTGCGAAAAAAAGGATGGCTTGTCCATGACAAAGGCAGCTTAACGGTTAACCCGATAACCATTTGCGAAACAGGTATTTGTGTTAATTCTGTTTTAGCCAAAGTACTGATCCTTTTTCACATTAGCCAAGTTATGGCCGAGATGATAATGTCATTTCTACGCTAACATTTTTGAAATAGAGCTATGTGTATCAAAGTCATACATTTTAATGTTTTTGGAAACCAATAAATAATAGTGCATTTATACCAAGTCGTACATTATTTCGTATATGGCTTAATCTCATCATCAGATATGGTTTCGACTTGCACAGTACTATCATCAGGGGTCCAGTCGGTAAAATAGTAATATAGCCGCTTTGATTTGAAGACATAAATAACTGACCAAAACAGAAAAAGTGCATCAATCGAATAGCCAATTTTAAACAAATAGTCATCGTGCATCATACGTTGGAACAAAAATAGTCCATCAATAATGAGTAATCCCCACAAAAACCAAGCACTACGTCTAAACAAAGGTATTAATATCGGCCAGCTGCGTTTACGCTCGGCAATAATAAGTCCATAAATCAGTATCGCCCCGACACCAGCAATTAGCGCCGATACAAAATCACTTTTTTCAGGATAAAATAACCTTACTAAACCAGCACGGTCATTAAACTGGGTTAAGGATGCAATAAAAATACACCAACCACGGGCTAAAAAGACCAAAATCAAATACAAAAATAATGGCGGTTTTATATGACCACGATCATCTAACCAAGTAATATTACTAAAATTCACAATAAACTCTTATCGGCATGCACCAGCATAAATAAAGCAATACTAGTTTTTATGTTAGTTAGCCGCATTTAATAAATCCATTAGAGCTTGTTCATCTATCACCTTAACGCCCAACTCTTCAGCTTTGGCTAACTTAGAGCCAGCAGCCTCGCCAGCGACAAGGCAATCAGTATTTTTCGAGACACTGCCAGCCACTTTGGCGCCCAAAGCCTGTAATTGGGCTTTGGCATCGTTACGATTAAGTTGAGTTAGCGTACCAGTTAACACCCACGTTTGCCCTTTAAGACTAAGCTGCGATTCGTCAGCTTGTTCAATAACAGGCCAAGTAATGCCGGCTTCAAGCAATTGCTCTATTACTTCAATGTTATGTGGCTGTGCAAAAAATTGTCGAATGTGTTTTGCTACAATGTCACCAACATCAGCGACTTCGAGCAGTTGTTCAACGCTAGCAGTTCGAATACGCTCAAATTCGGCAAAGTGTTGGGCTAAATTAGCGGCGGTAGCTTCGCCGACTTCGCGTATCCCAAGACTATATAAAAAACGCGCCAATGTAGTGGCTTTAGCGTGTTTAATCGCCGCGACAATATTTGTGGCTGACTTCATCGCCATGCGATCTAACATCGTGATGCTAGAAGCGGTCAGGGAAAACAAGTCTGCTGGCGTTTTGACTAGTTCTTTATCAATTAATTGCTCAACGATTTTATCGCCCATGCCATCAATATTTAATGCTTTACGGGATGCAAAATGCTTAATCGCCTCTTTACGTTGCGCTTCACAAAAAAGTCCACCACTACAACGCGCTACAGCTTCACCTTCTAAACGCTCAACAATGCTTTGACACACCGGACAATGTTGCGGAAAGATAATATCTTGCGCATCATCGGGACGCTGTTCTGGCACGATAGCAACAATTTGTGGGATAACATCACCTGCGCGGCGAATAATCACTGTGTCGCCTATTTTCACCCCAAGACGGGCAATTTCATCAGCATTGTGCAAGGTCGCGTTAGACACGGTCACGCCACCGACAAATATCGGTTTGAGACGGGCAACAGGGGTAACAGCACCCGTTCGGCCAACCTGAAAGTCAACCGACTCTAACAAGGTCATTTCTTCCTGGGCTGGAAATTTATAGGCTATGGCCCATCGAGGGGCTTTAGCGACAAAACCAAGAGTTTGCTGCTTAGCAATGTCATTGACCTTTATGACGACGCCGTCGATTTCATATTCGAGCGCACTGCGTCTGGCCATAATATCAGCGTAATATGCATAGACTTTTTCTAATGAGTCAGTCACTTTCACTTCACTACTAACGGGAATACCCCATTGTTGCAACTGTGTCAGTTGGCCATAATGGCTTGTTTGCATCGGTTGTGACTCGCCTTCGACCACACCTAATGCATAAGCATAAAACCCAAGTGCCCTTGAAGCAGTAATTTTACTGTCTAATTGGCGCAAACTACCGGCTGCAGCGTTACGAGGATTAACAAAGACTTTGTCACCTTTGCTGATTTGACGCTGGTTTAATGCCTCAAATGCCGCTTTAGGCATAAACACTTCGCCACGGACTTCAACTAAATCTGGAAATCCTTCACCGCGTAACTTAAGAGGAATTGAACGAATAGTGCGTACATTTGCAGTAATATCTTCGCCAACGCTACCATCACCTCGCGTTGCGGCGCGTTCAAGAACGCCGAAACGATAAGTAATACTCACGGCCAAACCGTCGAGTTTAGGTTCGCAAACATAATCAACGCTATCGACTTTATCCGTTATACGCTTATTAAAAGCAGCGAAATCAGTTTGTTCAAATGCATTGTCGAGACTTAACATCGGTTTAAGGTGGGTAATTTGAGCAAATTTTTGTAATGCTATACCACCGACGCGTTGTGTCGGTGAATCTACCGATTTAAATTGCGGATAGTCACGTTCTAACTCGGTTAAGCGCTTAATTAATCTGTCGTATTCAGCATCGGGTATTGACGGAGCATCATCAACGTAATAACGAATATTATGTTGGTTAATGGTGTGAGTAAGTTGATCCATTTCAGTTTGAATAGCGTGCATTGTGGCATCCGTCATACAGGTTGTAACCGTGATTTGCTTGATAAAGTGTAAAGGTATAAAACAATTAAGGCCGCTGCTGCGGCCTTAATAAAAACATCAACCTACGCCGCATTGAGTCGTCGTAAATAATCTTTTTTGGTTGCATCTGACCAAGGTTGGCGTTGTCCATCCAATAATTCAGCACCGAGATCCTCGGCAATTTGATAAGCCGAGTTCAGCATAATGGTGAAGTTCATCAATGGATCGCCATAGCCAGGTAAGGTCATAAACAACACCACACCTTGGGTGACAAATTGTTCCATATTATCCGGGTCAAATATCCCAGGCTTTAACATGTTAGCGAGTGAAAATAGCACTTTGCCAGTACCAGCATTGTCGATGTGGCGATGAAAAATATCCATATCACCAAATTTGAAATTGAGCGACAACAAACTTGGCAATAATTCTGCGCCTTTGATTTGCTCGCCTGCTTTAGCAACAATGTGCAGTACTAATACATCGGTCGGCTCTACAGGTTCATTTACTGGAGCATCTGCTTTAGGGGTAATAACCTCAGATTTAACCTCTACTTCAGCTTTAACCGCTACTTCAGGGCTAACATCCACTTTTGGCACCGCGGCTTGTACCGTTGGCTTAGTGGGTTCTGGTCTGGCGGCGACAGGTTTACCTGTGTAACTTTCTAATTTGGCTGTACTGGTTGAAGTATTGAATATCTTTTTAGGGGTATTCATTGACGTACTTGCCGTAGGAGCAGGTTTAACATCGTCTTCAACAAATAAGCTTTGTTGCGCAGGCTGTACTACTTTAGGTTGAATATGTTCTGGCTCAGTTTGGTGCGGACCAGGCTGACGCAGTGAGTCTTGTAAAGGCGTATCGGTGAGCTTAGTTGCACCTGAGTGTGGTTTTTGACTTAAATTGGTCTTTAATACAGGCTTAATGACTACATCTTCAACCTCACCGGGTTTACGTACACGCACTTTGCCAATGCCATCGGCATCAAAACCTTCAGAGTTTCGACGTTTAGCTTGGTCTTTATAAAATCCTGCCATCGGACTTTGTTTCATAGATTTAGGTTGTTGTTTGCGAATCGACCAAAAACCGTGCACTAACACCGCAATAATTGCGATCGCGCCTAATACGAACAACACCAGTTGTAGATCTTTCATTAGATTCCCTGTCTTGCAAATTTATACCGCGTCTGCCATGGCGACGGCGGCTTCAATGTCCACTGCGACTATTCTTGAAACGCCAGGTTCATGCATAGTAACGCCAATAAGTTGATCAGCCATTTCCATTGTTATTTTATTATGACTGATATAAATAAATTGCACACTTTGTGACATTTCTTTCAGTAACCGACAAAAACGTTCGACGTTGGCGTCATCCAAAGGTGCATCTACTTCATCTAGCATACAAAAAGGTGCTGGATTCAGTCTAAAAATGGCAAAGACTAATGATAAAGCGGTTAACGCTTTTTCTCCACCACTAAGTAAATGTATGGTGCTATTCTTCTTACCTGGCGGTTGCGCCATGATGGTAACACCCGTTTCAAGCAGGTCATCACCGGTTAATGCCAAATAAGCCCTTCCCCCACCAAATACTTTAGGAAATAGCAGCCCTAAATCATGGTTTACCGTTTCGAATGTGGCTTTAAAACGGCTTCGGGTTTCTTTATCTATCTTACGGATTGCGTCTTCTAAAATCGCTAATCCTTTATTTAGGTCGTCATCTTGACTGTCTAAATAAGCTTTTCGTTCTCGTTGCGATTCAAATTCTTCAATGGCTGCAAGGTTGATAGCACCTAAACGTATAATGTTCTGTTTTACTTTTTCAAGCTGTTGCGACCAAACATCAACAGATGCATGTTCAGGTATGTCGGCAATGACCTGTTGTAGCTGAATTTGCTGTTCTTGCAGCAATTGCAGCTGCCCATTCGCCTGCCCTTTTAAGCCCTCACGACGTAACTTTAACGTGCTTATCTTTTGAGTCAAGTCTTGTAACACTACAAGCTGTTGTTTTTGCATCAATACTAAACGGTCTAAACTGGTTTGAAGCTCTGCTTGTTGAGATCGATTTTGCTGTAATTGCTGCTGTAGTGCTTGTTGCTGCTCGAGTGCTTGCGCCAGCTGTGTTGATAATTGACTTAAATCATGTTGACCTTGTTGTTGCTGATTGTCGAGCAACATTTGTTGTAACTGAGTCAATTGACTGACTAATTCTGTCTGTTTTTCATGTTGTTGCTTTAATTTTTGTTCACTCAATGCTTGCTGGGTAGCATGTTGTTGCACTTGTGCTTGCAGCTGTTTAACGCTATTTGCAGCATCGGTGCGAATAACTTTGGTTTCACGCAATTTAGCTTGGCTTGTTTGCCAAGCTTGTTGAGCAACATCGTGTTGGTTCATTGCTTGCAACAATATATCTTCTTGCGTTAGCACTTGTTCTTCAAGGGCATCGACATGCATTTGTTTATCACCCATTTGCTGTTCAAGCTTGGCGATTGATTGGCTGCATTGCTGTTGCTTATCGCGTTTCTCAACGGCTTGTTGAGTTAAACTCGTCACCAAAGAGTGCAGTTTTGTCTGCTCTATTTGCAACTGATGACAAGCCTGTTGGCATTGATTCAGCTCTACCTGAGTGGTCGCGGCGCGTTGAGTTAACGATGTCAGAGATTGTTGAGACAATAGCTGTTGTTGCTCAAGTTCTATTAATTGCTGGCTTAAGCTTGCTCGCTCTTGGCTCAGTACAATAGCGGATTGCCCTGCCTGAGTATGATTGAGCACAAAACCATTGCCTATCAAGTAACCTTCTTGAGTGGCAATATATTGCTCAGGAAGCAATGTTGGTAATAACTCTTTTGCTTCACTGAGACTGGACGCCCACACAACATGTTGTAACCATGGCGTTAAATTAACTGGGGTTGTTAAAGCCGGATAGGTCACTTGATGCTGTGGCTCAAAACCCACTGTAGGCGGAGAAACGCTCAATGAAGATGTTTGCCCCAACCCTAGAACAGGTAATTGACTTAAGCCTTGTAACACTTTATCGACCGCTTTCTCCCAGCCAGGCACAACCTCAATAACTTGCCATAATTGTTGGCCATCATCTTGAGTATGATCGGCCAGTAACTCATCAATAAATTGCAATCGAGAATGATGACGAGTGACAGTTTGCTTAAGGGTTTGATAAACATCACTCGATTCAGTGACGGCTTGTTGCTGCTCAAGTAAGGAAAGCTCAAGTTGACTGTACTGCAGCTGTTTATCATTTAGTTGTTGTTCAACATTAGCTAATTCTGCCGTGCTGTTTTGCAACTGCTGTTGGTTGTTTTGCTGAGCTAAAACAGCTAACTCTGTTTGTAATTGAGCTAAGTACTGTTCGTTTTGAACCAAACTTTGCTGTTGATGGCTCAGCGTCGATTGGCTCAGTGCCAACTGCATTTTATGAGTCGCTAAGGTTTCAGCATATTGGGTTACTTGTTGCTGCTGATCATCACACGCTTCTTCGATAGCAAAAACTTGCTCATCGATTTGCTCAAGCACAATACTCGCCTGTTCATAAGCGGGTTGGTGAGTATCCAATTGCGCAACTAATTGCTGATGAGTATCGGTCATGCTGACAATATTATCGTCAGCTTGTTTGATTTGCTGTTGTAATACTTGAATTTGTTGCTGTAACTGAGAGTCTTGCTGTTGCTGATGAGCAAGCTGTTGCTCAAGCTTGGTCATGGTATTACCGGCTTGGTAATATTGCTCTACCAGCTTATGTTCAGCATCACTGAGCTCAGCCAATTGCTGTTTCAGCTGAATAACACTGGTGTCGCCCTGTTGTGCGGTTTTGGCTAACGCTTCAGATTTAAGCTCACCTTCGGCCGTTTCGGCATCAAGTCTGTCTGTTTGCTGCAACAATTGCTGATAGCGCATCACTAATAGTTGGCTATGCAACTCTCGTTCGCTATTTTTTAATTCGCGGTACTGCAGAGCAGCTTTTGCTTGTTGCGATAATTTGTCTAATTGAGCACCGAGTTCAACTCGAATATCGTTTAAACGTTCGAGGTTTTCACGGGTATGACGAATACGGTTTTCGGTTTCACGGCGACGTTCTTTATAACGCGAAATGCCTGCAGCTTCTTCAATAAACAC
Organism: Shewanella sp. AC91-MNA-CIBAN-0169; assembly: GCF_040310165.1. Lineage (NCBI taxonomy): Bacteria > Pseudomonadati > Pseudomonadota > Gammaproteobacteria > Alteromonadales > Shewanellaceae > Shewanella > Shewanella sp. AC91-MNA-CIBAN-0169. The sequence continues at coordinate 72,722 of NZ_JBEOPM010000020.1, read as the reverse complement.
TCTTAATTCTTGAGGTTTAGATTCGATTAAGCGTGAAATAGTACCTTGCTCGATAATGGCATAACTACGCGGCCCAAGACCCGTACCCATGAATAAGTCGGTTATGTCTTTTCGACGACATTTTTGACCATTGAGGAAATAACTTGATTCACTGTCGCGGTTAACTTGTCGCTTTACCGAGATTTCTTGATAACTGGCATATTGTCCAGTGAGCCTTCCCTGAATGTTCTCGAATACCAGTTCGACACCCGCAACAGAAATGGGTTTGCGTGCCGATGAGCCGTTAAAAATAACGTCGGTCATCGAATCACCGCGCAAATGCTTTGCTGAACTTTCGCCCAGCACCCAGCGCACGGCATCGATCACATTGGATTTACCGCAGCCGTTAGGGCCAATAATCGCTGATAAGGCGTTATCAAATGGGATTTTAGTTGGGTCTACAAACGACTTAAATCCAGCAAGTTTTATTTGTTTTAATCTCATGTTGCCAGTTCAGGTACGCATTAAAAGGAAAAAGCAGCTCACTTTAGCAATTGAGCAGCTTTTTGTAACGATTTTTATCCTTTTGACACAGTTTATCACTTGTTTTATTGTGCTTGGCTCGTCAAAATCAACAATATAAGTCACAAAATAGGCAGTCTCAATGGTTACCAATTCAATAATCGCCAAGAAAAGTGGTGTGAATTATTTTATCCAAGGGTTTCAATTAATTAAACAACCGGGTTTGCGCTCATTTGTCTTTATACCGCTGATGATCAATTTAGTCTTATTCGCCTCAGCGATGTATTTTGCACTAGGACAATTAACAGCATTATTTACCTGGATGGATGGACAACTTCCAGAATATCTAAGCTGGTTGAATTTTTTATTATGGCCATTAGCCGTACTAACAATGCTAGTGGTAATGTCATTTTTATTCAGTTCCGTAATGAACTGGATTGCAGCGCCGTTTAATGGTTTGTTGGCCGAAAAAGTCGAGCAGCATCTCACCGGAAAAAGCTTAAACACCGGCGGTTCAGTCGATATGATCAAAGATTTGCCGCGGATTTTTGGTCGAGAATGGATTAAGCTAAAATACTATTTACCACGAGCATTATTGTTTTTAGTGTTATTTTGGTTGCCGATTATCGGCCAAACTGCAGCGCCCATTTTATGGTTTTTATTCACTGCGTGGATGATGGCAATTCAATATTGTGACTATCCATTTGATAATCATAAAGTGCCTTTTGATGATATGAAGTTCGCCCTCAAAAATACTAAAGGATCTAGTTTTAGCTTCGGTGCTACCGTGACAGTGTTTTCAATGATACCGATTGTAAACTTTATCGTTATGCCGGTAGCCATTTGTGGTGCAACCGCTATGTGGGTCGATAAATATCGTGACGCCTACAAAAATAGCAGTATTGCCCCAGATTAATCTGTAGAGAATTAATGCTTAGATGCATGGATGCATGGATGCTCCAACAGAGACCAGCTTAGATTACAGCGCCTCAAGACAAGCCCGATAGCGACTATCGGGCTTTTTTATTACATTCACGCAAGCTAATTTAACATTCAGTAACAATTTAGTGATGATTTTAGTACAAGTCGGACCTACGTTTTAAGGACTTTTTTGCGACAATAAGACAAATAATAAAAAATAAAAAATAAAAAAGAGTAAAAGTGATCAACGACTTAATGCCAACTAGCAGCTTAACCCCAATCAACCGATTAACCCGCACCTGTGACGTTATATTCACGTTAGCATTGGTAATATTAAGCAGTTTATTATCTTTTGCTGCGTTTGCGGGGTCGAGCCAGCAATTTCATCTCGACATCCCGACCATCAATGAAGATATTGAGCTTGATGGCGACTTTAACGAGCCTGCATGGCAACATGCTACCGAGGTAATACTGCGTTATGAAACCTCTCCTGGAGAGAATACCGCTGCACCAGTGACAACCACAGCTAAAGTCTATGCGTCGAACACCAGCCTATATTTTGCGTTTACTGCCCACGATCCTAATCCGGACAATATTAGGGTAAATCTACGTGATCGAGACAAATCCTGGGGCGATGACATGGTGGGTATTAAACTGGATACCTTCAATAATGCTCGTTTAGCCTACCAATTTTTTATTAACCCTTATGGCGTCCAAAGTGATTCCATAGAAAATGAACTCACAGGCCAAGAAAGTGATGCGTGGGACGGGATTTGGTATAGCAAAGGTAAACTGACCAAAAACGGTTTCCAAGTTGAGGTACAACTCCCCTTAAGACTGTTTAATTTTGATGACAGTAATCCAATTCAAACTTGGGGCATTGAGCTTATTCGCTTTTATCCTCGCAATGAAACCCATCGCTTATCCACTCATAAAATCGACCGTAACGTGTCATGTCAGTTATGCCAATTAGGTATCGTATCGGGTTTAGCCGGCGCAACTCAGGGTAAAGACTTACAACTCACGCCCTCTATTGTGGCAAATCAAAGCCAGCAACGAGACGTAACACAAGCCCAACCTTGGAGCGATGACAGTAATGTCGATGTTGGATTAGATTTACGTTGGGGGATCACACCGACTACCTTACTTAACGCCACCATTAACCCAGACTTCTCTCAAGTGGAAGCCGATGCGGGTCAGCTAGATGTTAACAACACATTTGCACTCTTCTTTCCTGAAAAGCGCGCCTTTTTCTTAGATAACAAAGATTACTTTGATACCCAATTAGATTTGCTACACACCCGCAATATTAGCTCGCCAGATTATGGTTTAAAATTGACCAGCAAAACCGACAACCATACTGTTGCAATATTGGCGGCCAATGACACTCAAACCCAGTTTTTAGTCCCTGGCAATTTAAGTTCTGATGTGGCGATATTAGATCAGCAAAGTCATAACATGGCGGCTCGTTATCGATTTGACCCCAGCAGAGAGTTTTCAATCGGTGGCCTAGTGACCTTAAAACAAGCGGATGATTATCATAACTATGTTGCCAGTGTTGATATAAAGTACCAACCGACGAAACAAGATACTTTTACCGCACAATATGCGCATTCACAAACAGCTTATCCGGACGATTTATTCACTAACTTTTGCAATACGGATGATTGTTTACAACCATCTGAACGATGCGAATTTGGTGATTGTAATATTAACGAACGCGTTTTACGCACCCATAAAGACGATAATTTTAACGACAACATGTACGCGGTTAGTTATCAACATGAACGCCGTAATTGGTATGCCAGTACTCACTACGAATCTACAGGTGATGATTTCCGTGCCGATCTTGGCTTTATCGACAAAATTGATGTCGCAAAATTTGTCGCTGGCGGTGGCTACATTTGGTATCCAGATAATCATTTCTTCAGCAAAATCAACCTCGGCGGCGATTGGGACATTACTCATAATCAAAACAACGAACGACTCGAGCAAGAAACAGAAATGTATATCGAGTTTGACGGCGGACTTCAAAGTTTTATCGCCACAGGGATAGTGCAACGACAACGAGTGGGCAGACGCCACAACCCGAGCATTATTGATATAGAGAATAACACTAGTGAATTTAATGAAACCTTAGGTTGGTTTTACACTAACTTCACTCCTATTGGATCGCTGAAATTAGAACTAGATGTGAACTATGGCGATGACATTGATTTCGCTAATGACAGGCCTGCAACTATCACTATGTTGAATCCGGGTATCGAATGGAAATTAACGGAATCATTAGTGCTTGATATATCACACCGCTACCAGACATTAGACGTCGATGATGGTCGTTTATTTACCGCTAATCTCAGTGATATGCGCCTCAATTGGCAGCTGACGCTAAACAGTTTTATCCGCTTAAGCAGTGTGTATACTCGCATAGAGCGCGACCCTGACTTATATCGTTACCAACGTCCAAATACACTGTATCAAGATATGGGTAATGAATTGCTCTATGGCTATAAACTTAATCCCCAAAGCGTGTTTTATCTGGGTTATTCAGACGCATTTATTGCTAATGATGACATCGACTCGTTAACCCAAGACGAAAAAACCTATTTCATGAAACTCAGTTACGCTTGGCTGCTTTAGGCATAACCAATAGGTTTACAATTAACCTTGTCGGGACAGCCATAGATGCAAAAAAGCCGTTGATACTCAAGTATCAACGGCCTTATATTAGCTAACTCATCAGATGAAGTAACTTACTGAGAAACAACTTTATTGCGACCTGCATTTTTAGCTTTATACAGCAACTCATCGGCACGTTGCAGTGCATGGTCTAATGTTTCATTACTCAAGGTAGACACGCCGCAACTAAATGAAACAGACAAATCCCCTGCCGAGGTCATTATCGGGTTGCTTTCACATTGTTCCCGAAATTTATTCACTAGTAGGCTAGCTTTAATGGCATCTAAACCTTTAAAAGCAACAACAAATTCTTCTCCACCAAAACGCGCTACAGTAAAGTTAGCTCCAAAGGCGTTTTCTAAGCGTTGCACAAATTCAATTAACACTTCATCGCCGACATCATGGCCATAGGTATCATTGATTTTTTTAAAAAAATCAATGTCTAATAGTGCCACTGATAGCAGTTTCTGTTCCGAATCATTTTGTTGGTATTGACCAAAAAAATAACGCCGAGTGTAGGCTTTAGTTAAATAATCACGATTGGCTTTACGCCACAAATTACGCATCATATCGAGTGAATCAAGGGTGTTAAGCACTCGACAATGAAACTCTTCATGCACAAACGGTTTTTGTAAAAAATCATTAGCGCCGTTTTTAATAAACTTTGCCGACAAACTTTCATCATTGTCATTAGACAAACCAATGATAGCGATATCTTCACGGTTAAACTGCTCACGTACCCGCAAAACAAGTTCAACACCATCAACCTTTGGCATGTTGTAATCAGTAATAAGCAACTGAATATCAGGCTGCGCCTCTAATACGGCTAATGCTTCTTCACCGTCATTGGCTTCAATAACTTTGAACAAATGCTGTTCAAGCAGCATTTTTACAAACTTACGACTCACCAGCGAATCATCTGCAACCAATACTTTAACGTCTTGATTGCGATAAAGTCTGTCAATTAACTTGACCACATACTGATAGCTGTGACGTTTATCTTTTGGGATATAATCAACGATGCTGAGTTTCAAGATTTCTCGACGTTGAGCAGCATCTAGATTACTAGTCAGCACGATACAAGGAGTCGAATACGATGCCACTAACTTGACAATATCGCCGTCAGAAGCATCGGGTAAATTTAAATCTGCAACCACTACAAAATATTGATTTTTTTCTAAAAAAACCAATGCACTCGACATATCAGGTGCGATATCCACATGGTATCCAAGATCCTGAACAATCATGTGTTTTAATATTTTCGATACCGTGGTGCTATCTTCTACAATCAACACTCGCAATATGGTCACCTTTATTATTGTCTCGTACTCGAGCTATCTAACACTTTTCAAGTACAATACTACCGATAGAGTAGCCTGCACCAAATGAGCACAACAAGCCTAAATCACCTGTTTTAAAATCTTGGTTAAATTTATGAAAAGCAATAACCGATCCCGCAGAAGCGGTATTGGCATACTCATCTAATACAATAGGCGCTTGAGTTGGTTCAACATTATCACCAAGAAGCTTCTTCACTACAAACAAATTCATGTTTATATTGGCTTGATGAAGCCATAAGCGCTTAAATTCTTCAGGCTTTATTTGTTCATCGGTAAATTGTGCGTCCAAATGCTGGTAAATCATCGGCAGTAGTTCTTTAAACACTTTACGACCTTGCTGATGAAACAGCTTATCCGCCGTGGTTGCATTTTCAGGGTCGCAGCGATTAACAAAGCCAAAGTTACTGCGAATATTACTAGAATATTCGGTTACACAGCGCGTAGACAACACGTTAAAGGCAAGTTTTGATGTAGATAACTCTTCGCGTTCAACCACGACTGCAGTAGCAACATCTCCAAAAATAAAATGGCTATCGCGATCGCGAAAGTTGATTTGCGGCGAGGTTAACTCAGGATTAATGACCAACACTCTATTAGCTGTGCCGCCACGAATAGCGTTAACGGCATTCACAATTGCAAACGTAGCCGATGAACATGCCACTAACATGTCATAGGCAAAGCCCTTGGTGCCCATAGCTTGTTGGATTTCAATGGCAATAGCTGGGTAAGCTCGTTGGGTATAAGCACACGCCACAATAACCAAATCGATATCTTCAGCCGTTAAGTTTGCTTGTTGTAATGCTTGGTTCGCAGCTTCAATACCCATCTCGGCTTGCATAGACAAAGATTCAGAAGGTCTATCTGCAATTAATGGCATCATAATATTGGTATCAAGAATACCGTCTTTTACCATGACATAACGGCTTTTAATCCCAGAGGCTTTTTCGATAAACTCACTTGACGAATATGCCAACGCTAGCGTGGTCCCGGCCTCAATTTCGGCCGAATGCTGTTGATTAAACTGGTCAACATAACTATTGTAGCTATTAACTAATTCGTCGTTAGAGACACTGTAAGGTGGTGTATATAAACCACTGCCTGAAATCACAACTTTATTCATTTTACTCTACCATTTTTAGTGAATGAGTTAGCGAAAGTTCATTGAGCGCCAAATACATCGATATGGATCACTGAAGGTTTTAACATCGCTTATCGACGACCTTACTGATCAATTGCGTGGCACGACAGAGAAACATTTTGCTGATTAACGCTATTCTAGTATTTTATGATTTAATCTCGTCATACTAAATTAAATTTGTTTGATGGTCAGACCATTGAGTGATGACAATTGACTCCAAAAGCCTAATATAGCAGCATCTATAGGGTTTTTAGAATAAAAATAAACCCCTTAATAACTAAAAAGCATAAAGAAGAACAAACTTTCACTTCTAAATCCTGCTGAGCAGATTATGATTAGACGATGCAACCATAGGAGCAAATAATCCATGAGCAAAATTTTCGAAGATAATTCATATACTTTAGGCAACACACCGTTAGTTCGTTTAAACCGCGTTAGCAACGGTAAGGTGTTAGCAAAAATAGAAGCACGTAACCCAAGCTTTAGTGTTAAGTGTCGTATTGGCGCCAACATGATTTGGGATGCTGAAAAGAAAGGTATACTCACCAAAGATATCGAGTTAATTGAACCTACATCAGGTAACACCGGTATTGCACTTGCTTATGTTGCTGCAGCACGTGGTTATAAATTAACCTTAACTATGCCAAATACCATGAGCTTAGAGCGTCGTAAGCTACTGAAAGCATTAGGTGCAAACTTAGTGCTCACAGAAGGCGCTAAAGGTATGAAAGGTGCCATTGATAAGGCTGAAGAAATTCGCCAATCTGCGCCTGAAAAATACCTAGTGCTTGGCCAATTTGATAATCCTGCTAACCCTGAAATACACGAAAAAACCACTGGTCCAGAAATCTGGAATGATACCGATGGTGAAGTTGATGTATTTGTGGCCGGTGTTGGTACTGGCGGAACCTTAACAGGTGTAAGCCGTTATTTAAAAGCACAAGGCAAAACCATTACCTCTGTTGCTGTTGAGCCAGTTGATTCTCCGGTTATTGCGCAAGCATTAGCAGGCCAGCCAATTCAGCCAGGTCCACACAAAATCCAAGGTATTGGCGCAGGTTTCATCCCAGGCAACCTAGATTTATCTATTATTGACCGCGTTGAAGCGGTAACCAACGAAGAGTCTATTGAAATGGCTCGTCGTTTAATGAAAGAAGAAGGTATCTTAGTCGGTATTTCTTCTGGTGCCGCGGTTGTGGCTGCAAATCGTATTGCTGCATTACCAGAGTTTGCTGATAAAACTATTGTGGTTATATTGCCTTCTGCCGCAGAACGTTATTTATCAACGGCGTTATTTGCTGGTGAGTTTAGCGATAGCGAAAACGTACAGTAATAGATTGCTTGAATAGACTCTACATTTGTCTATTATAAAAACCAGCTTCGGCTGGTTTTTTGTTTCATCTCCATAATAAAGCCTAAACGTTGTTCAACTAAAAAGCATCATGCTCATCGCATATATTGCTAACTCCTTGTCTAATTTCGATAAATATTTATTTATTTGTACTAAAAACTAAACCTCAGTTGCAAAGTTGATATAAGTCGCTTGCCTATGCAACAGCCTTCCGTTTTACTTATTGAAGTAAACACTAGTAAACATCAATTTTATTGATACTTAAATGATTCATAAAACGGAGCTATTACGCTGATATGAAATACTCGCTTAAACAAATTACCGTTTTTGATGCTGTGGCCAGTCTTGAAAGTGTTAGCGCAGCTGCCAGAAAGCTATCGATGACCCAATCAGCTGTGAGTATGTCACTTTCTCAGCTAGAGAATTTACTAGACCGTCCGCTGTTTATTAGACAAGGCAACCGACTAACCCTAAGCCATTGGGGCAATTGGTTAAGGCCCAAAGCACGCCAATTACTTCAAGATGCACAACAAATTCAATTTGGCTTACACGAACAACACATAATTAGTGGTCAATTTAAGTTATGTTCGAGCCAAACTGCAGCAGAATATTTATTGCCAAACTTAATCAGCAAAATTGATAATGATTTTCCAGAATTAAGGATTGATCTTGAGGTTGAAAACACCGAACACGTTGTTGAAGGATTAATTAACTACGACTATGACCTTGGTATTATTGAGGGGCGTAACGACGATAGCCGCTTACATCAAGAAAAGTGGATTGATGATCATCTTGTGGTAGTTGCCGCGCCGCACCACCCTTATGCCAATGCTGAAAAAATTAGTTTAGCGCAATTGGAACAAGCAAAATGGGTGCTTAGAGAGCAAGGTGCTGGTACCAGACGCATTTTTGAAGGAGCTATCCACGGTGTGCTTGAAAAACTCAATGTGTGGAAAGAATACGAACATGTACTGCTGTTAAAGGCATTGGTCAGAAATGGGTCTTACTTAAGCTGCCTGCCCCATATTACCGTAGAGCAAGATGTTGCTGAAGGTAAGCTGGTTATTATTGATACACCACAGCTTAACCTACAGCGTCAATTGTCTTTTGTATGGCGCAATGATGCGGGTGATAATCCGCTTCGTGATTGCGTCCTAAATGAAGCAAGACGCATGAGTAAAACGCTTTAATGGTATTTGATAACGCCTTTACTTAACCACTAGATGGCTTGTGAAAGGCGTTATCGATTGAATTGACTATCCCATCACCGAACAAATTTTAGTAGCTATCTGTTCTCGAGTAATAACTCCAAGCAATATTCCCTCATTTACAACAGGAAAACTACTCGGTTTATTCGCAGAAGCATGTCTTAAACGTTCTTCATAACTCATAAAGCGGCTACCGGTATACATTCCGCTAGCGGTAACAGGAAACAACTTCTCTCTGTCGACAACCATTAACTCAACAAGATCGGCAATTTTATCGTTGCCAGATACGGTCATCACTTGCGTCTGCATTAAATCAGCAACATGACTGTTAATGTGTTTGTTATATTCTTCTGACCATAAGCATCTTAATAAATCTTGTTGAGATACAAATCCTAATAAGCGATTTTGTTTGTCGACAACTGGTGCTCCTCGTTCTTGCGCAGCAGTGAGTTGCATCAGTCCTTCATGAACAGAGAGTTCTGGTGATAATGTAAAAGGTGTCGCTTGCATTAATTCACTGACAGTAAGATTAATAATTGATTTAGGCATAGCAGTTCTCCCATTCGTTTTTAGCGAAGGTGTAAGGTTAGATTCATGGTGGATTTGGGTTAATACTGAATGTGATTTGGAAAAATCTGTGGTCGATTGACTGACCATTGGTCGACTTGATATTGGTACGTTAGGTATTGGCTTGTCTGAATTAGGCTGGTTAGAAGCAGACTTATTTGACATAGCCTGATTTGAAATAGCCTGGTTTGACATATGCGCGTCAATCGCCGGAATACATTCAGCTAATGCCAACGTGGCTAACGCCATAGGCGCTGTATGATTAGCATTAGAGTGCTTTAATCGTTCGATCATTAAATAAGCAAGACCGACAAATAACGCACCGCCGACGATGTTGCCTAACGTGACAGGAATAAGATTATTAAACAGAAAATGCATTATTGTGATATCAGCAAACTGGCTTGCGGGTACACCAATAGCGTTAAAGAAATCCACCGATGCAAATTGCTGCAACATGATCCCCAGCGGCACCATAAACAAGTTAGCGATACTGTGTTCAAAACCACTGCTGACAAACATGGCAACGGGTAGCATCAGTAAGAAGGCTTTGGTTAGTACGTCTTTACTGGAAAACGTCATCCAGACACCTAGGCACACCAAAACATTACATAATATGCCCAAAATAAATGCTTGGCTCCAATCATGATGTATTTTGTGTTGCGCAATATTTAATGCATTCAAGCCCCATTGACCATCATTGAGCAGGTGCATTTTAGCCCCTAAAATCAACAACAACATCAACATAGCGCCAATGAAATTGCCAACATAGACCCGAGTCCAACACATCAATAAATCTCTAGTAGTAACCCGTTTTTGAGCCCATGCAACACTGCTTAAGACTGTGCTGGTAAAAAGTTCTCCCCCACAAATAACCACTAGAATTAACCCTAAGCTAAACGCTAAACCACCAATAAAGCGCACTTGCCCCCAAGGACCAATTGTTCCAGTCGTTACCGTAATATAAAAAACAAAAGCCAACGCAATAAAAGCACCGGCAAAAATAGCTAAACCGAATGACTCAAGGTGCGACTTAATGACTTTAGATTGCCCGTATTGTTCAGCTTGCTGGCACATGTTGATAACTGCACTATTCGCAGCGTCTTGTGTGTAAGCACTCTGTATCGGCACTGTTGAAGTTTTTGTTGTTAAAGCAGTCATAAACTACATTCCAAATAAACTAATGGTTATTCTTTGGCTGCAGCATAAATATTGTAGGAACAGTGAGACATGTATTATCACTCTACTATTCATGGCGGCCTTCTTGTCGAAACATAAGACTACCTTTGAAATAATCAGAATAAAATCTGATAATAATGATGGCAACCATCAATAATATTGATTCACAATTCGTAATACCAACATCTGAAAAAATAGAATGATACCGATGGTAAAGTTGATGGAAGAGTTGATGGATTGACCACTGATACTGGTATTGGTATTTTTATTGGTACTGATACTGATATTGATGTGAATGTAGATGTCAGCACTGATGTGCAGTAACGGTTATTCGTAGTTATCTCGCGATGCAATGTAAACCATTATGTTTGCGGCTGTTGAGTCTGTTAAATCAGTATCGTGTCAGCTTTTATACACTTAATCCGCAGTTACCCCAAAGTAATGTCGCAGGTTCATCGTTGTAATCTTAGACCTAACTATTATTGACTGAGCTAAAACGGTAACCCGTGCAAAGTCTATCTATACTGCTCACCGTTAATGAAGAGAAAGATATCATAATGGGTATTTACTCTGTTTCCGCTATTACGATAGATAATCATATGCCTACATTTGCCAATAAAAAACGGCAGTAGCCATAATTTATGTTGCAGCGTTCTATCTACATGAGGCTTTATCATCGATGTTATTTGCTGATTTATTTTGTGATTATAAAAACCTACGGTAGTGAATCAGGATTTTATTAGCCATTACAAATGATGGATAGTGTTCAATATTAATGGTGCTTATGGATAGTACTTATGAATAGCGCTTATTGATAAAGTATCTGCAATGTTTCTTACTAGTATTTTTTGTTTATAAAAAACTCATCTATGACAATCATCTATGACAATCGACATCATGCTAAACATAATAACGAATCGCATAAAAAATCACTTAAAAATCATTAATATTCAAATAATGAATAATAATCTATTATCAACGAAGGTCAAAACCTAGATTTTTTTACGTAAAAACCACATTAATTAAACTCATGAAAAAAAATTATAATATGTTAAATCGGTAATTTACCTAAAAAAAACGCTAGGTTATAATTTTTCATATAAAAATTAAAAATAATTTATGAACATTTTTTTAACAAATTAAATTTCGACAGCCACAAGTAATACAACAAAGCAATAAATTAAAAACCATTTGTTAACAACATAAGCCATTTAAAATAACACTGTAATCTTGATACTTACATTATTACAACTTATTGGCGCTTATGATATCGAATCGTTAATCAAAATGAGTTTAATTGTATATACGCAGCTAATTACCAACCTGATGGCCTGATATTGTTTTTTTATTTAGGTGTGCTTATATCGATAGCTGTGTAACTTTGTTTCATTTTTATATTAAAAATGATCTGAATGATTACACCATAATAAAAAAACATTTTAGGGAGTTAAAATATGCAAGTTAATTCGCATTTAGCCAAAGCTATTCGCTTTGCGCTAATCAGTGGTGTCGCTGTTTCTGCAGCAACCACATTCAATACCTTTGCAGCAGAAGATCAAGCTAATCCAGCATCAACTGTTGAAAGAATATCGGTAACAGGCTCACGTATTATTCGTGAAGGTGCTGTTGCACCAACGCCGGTTACAGTAATTACTGGCGACGAGTTATTATCAACTGGTGTAACAAATATTGGTGAAGCGCTAAACCAATTACCTGCACTAGGTAACACTTACTCACTTGCCAACTCAGGCCGCTTTATTGGTACTTCGGGTCTTAACTTGCTCGATTTAAGAAGCATGGGTACCGCCAGAACACTCGTGTTAGTGGACGGTAAACGCCATGTATCAAGTTCTGCTGGTACTTCTTCAGTCGACGTCAATACCATTCCAAGTGTATGGATCGATAGAGTAGAAGTGATTACCGGCGGTGCATCTGCAATTTACGGTGCTGATGCAGTAACCGGTGTTGTAAACTTCATTTTAAAGAAAGATATTAATGGCTTAGATGTATCAGCAACCAAAGGTTGGGCTGACGATAGTGGCCACAATAAAGACCGTTTCTCATTATCTTATGGTTCTGATTTTGCCCAAGGTGATGGTAATGTTGCCTTTGCGGTTGAATACAGCGCTCAAGAGCAATTAAGAGCATTTGATCGCGATCAGACTTCAACTGCTTTTTCGAGCCTAGCAAATAAAAACCGCACTGAAGATAACAATGACCATCAGATCCAGACAAAATATGGACTCCTAACGCCGGTCACTACACGATTAGTAATGCCGGTACCTTCAATTTAGATGGTTGGAAAAGCTTTAATCCTGATGGCTCATTAAGCGATGTTTATAGCGGTCAAAATGTTGATGGTATTCGTTGTGCAAATTGTGATGTCACTAACTTAAACCAGTTTGTCGAATTACAACCAGAATTCGAACGTTACAATATTAACTTTAAAGCAAACTACCAGCTTAACGATAATCATAACGTTTATTTTGAAGCTAAATACGTTAACAGCCAATCAACAGATGAAGGCCAACCGGCATTTTTCTTTGGTAACCCGGTCAACGATATCAAAATTGATAATGCTTTTATCAATCCTGAGCTGGTTGCTTTAATGAAAGCAAACAAAGATAGCGACGGTAATTCAGCGCCATTAGATACACTTAATATTCGTCGTTTTATGACGGACTTGGGTGCGCGTATTGAAGATGATACTCGCGAAACTCAACGTTATGTTATCGGTCTTGAAGGTATAGTATTCCAAGATTGGGATTACGATGCCTATGCTATTTATGGTCAAACTGATTTAGAGCGCGTTAATAAAAATAACTTAATCTATGACAATTACACCAACGCCCTTGATTCTGTATTAGAAAACGGGATTGCAGTATGTCGTGATCAGTCAGCTAGAGATGCAGGCTGTGTGCCAGTCAACATTTTTGGTTTTGGCGCGCCAAGTCAAGATGCTATTAACTATATTAATACCGCTTCAACTGGTACATCGATTATTAAGCAAACCGTATTAGGTGGCTCACTAACTAACTCTAGTTTATTTGAATTACCTGCCGGTTATGCAGGCTTCTCTACTGGTGTTGAATACCGTAAAGAAGAAAGTGAGATATTTGAACCTTCAAATGCAGCAGGTACTTTCTTCAATGCATTGGGCGAAGATAAAGGCGATTTTGATGTAAGCGAAATTTTTGCTGAAATCACGCTTCCTTTGCTAGCCGATTTACCAATGGTACGTCAGCTAGACTTAGATCTTGCAATACGTTTTGCTGATTACAGCACCATTGGTAATGCAACAACATGGAAAACGGGCTTAAGCTGGGAAGTTGATGATCAGATCCGCGTTCGTACTACATACTCAGAAGCTATTCGTGCACCTAACATCAGTGAGCTTTATGGTGCTGCAAGCCAAACATTCTTCTCTGTAGATGACTCTTGTCGTGCTAAAAACTTAAATGATCTAGCTGATCCAACTCAACGCCAGGCTAACTGTGCGGCGCTAGGGATCCCTGCTGGTTTTGACGCTGACTACGACGATAAAACCCTTGAAGGATTAAGTGGTGGTAATCGCGAGCTAAAAGCAGAAGAATCGAAAAGTTTCACGTTAGGAATTGTTTATCAACCTGATTTTATTGATGGATTATCGATCACTACCGATTATTGGAATATCGAGATCGAGAATGCAATCAGTGCTGTTGGTGCTCAAGATATTATCGACCGTTGTGTTGATTCTCCATCTGGTGTGAATAACGAATACTGTAGTTTGATTACTCGTGATTCAACTAGCCACGAAATTACTCAAATTAGACAGTTCTCGTTAAACATTGCATCTCTTGAAGCTGCTGGTATCGACTTTGATATTGGTTATAACTTTGAAGCCTTTAGTGGTGATGTACGCACTAACCTTATTGCGACTCGTCTATTAAAACGTAAAGACTTTTCATTCCAGGATGAACCAGATACGTTTGAAGAACTTGCAGGCACGGCAGGCTATGCTGAATGGCAAGCAAACTGGAGCCTAAGTTACTCAATCGATAGCTGGGATGTTAGCTGGAGAACGCGCTATGTTGAGGGTGTAAGCCTTTATACTGATAAGGAATTAGCCTTAAACGCGAATCCTAATAGCAACATGGAATTTGACGATTACTTTATCAACGACATGGCAGTTGCATACAACTTCGATTCAGGTATTCGTTTGAAGTTTGGTATCGATAACGTGTTTAACCGTGAACTACCATACGGTTATACAGGTACTGATACTACAAGCTCAGCTTATGACAACGTAGGTCGCTTCTTCCATACTACAGCCTCTTATAAGTTCTAAACTATTCGTTATAAGCGATAGGTTTATTGATACAACGGCATCTTCGGATGCCGTTTTTTTATCCATTCATGTTTATCAATTTCATGTTTATCAAGTACTGATATTATCAACCACCAAAGCCAATCTTACTTTCCTTCAGCCAGCACTCGACCAATTTATTTTGTAACCACCATGGTAGCTACTGCAGCGGTCATTTCTCTATAATTCTTAATAATCCCGTAGACAAGTCTTAAATATAATTGAATAATAATTATACCCAGTATCAATTATATTGATGTGACACAATATTCTGAAATGAGTATTGCTTACGAGGTGAGTTATTAGGCAAATTTACTGATCTAATTTTGCTGTTAACTTGTTATCCAGCTCTCACTTCTAGTAAACAAAACATCAACTTTCTTGATACCAAGTGATGCAATCTCAACGCTATGCTAAAATCCACAAGGTAAATTGGTCTTACCAAAAAAGATCGTAATAAGGACATCACTGTAATGCTTCCCTAATAAAGGCATCGCAGCTGAGCAAAGTGATAAGAGCCATTGCGGCTCACCGGCAAGCTGCTCTTACGGACATAGCCATCACTTCAAAGGAACACACTCAAACTTCATCATTTGATGGATTAACCTGTTCTTTTCGGAGAATGAGAAATTATGTCAGACACAGTCAGTAATTCAGATACACAAGCTCAAGAAGCAAGCTACAGCGAGCTTCACCGTCCTGCTAGCGAGTTTGACACTCGCGATGCCTATCTAGAAAATGAACTCAAGATAATGAAGCCCAAACGTTGGGGACTCAACCTTCCTGGACGTGATTTTCGTTTTGAATGGGAAGACTTAGTCCCAGCCATCGCAGGAACTATTGGTATTACTGTGATGTATTCTGCAGTAATGGCAGCTTGGGCTGCAGGTTTAAGTGAAAAATGGGATCACGTCAATCTTGGGGCAGAATTTGCTATCCAGATTGTCCGTGTAGAAATGCTCATCCCAGCTTTGCTCTTCTGTATTATTAGCTCTGGTTTTATTAATCCAAGAGCAAACCTTGGCGGCAACCATGGACCAATGATCCCGTTAATTGGTACCATCGCGCTCGCTGGTGCTCATCCATTAGCGTTAGCAATCCTCATTGGTATATTTGGCTTGATTTTAAGTTATTTCAAAGGGGGCTCGAAACTGGTTAACCTCACCAGTAGCGGTGTGGCCGGCGGTTTATTGGTGTTCTTAGGATTTATGGGAGCTAAAAGTCAGATAGGTTCGTTATTTGACTGGGCAGGAGGACTGCAAGCCAAGCACAGTCTTGACTATTCACTCGGTTATGTTGCATTTACCATCTTGTTAATCAATGTCATTATTTATGCAGCATTAGCCAAATACGGTAAACGCTGGTTAGCGATTCCATTGTGTTCTATTGCAGCAGTTACTCTGGCATTTGGCCTAGGCGCAGGCTTAGATTTACAATTTACTACCGCTCCAGGCATCCCAAATCTCAATCCGGTTTATTGGTGGGGTTCAACTGAACATGGTTGGCAGTTAGGCTTACCAAATGCAGCTCATTTTATTGCATCATTACCATTCGCAATTCTGGCTGTTGCCATGTGGTCACCAGACTTTCTTGGTCATCGTATTTTCCAAGAATTAAATTATCCAAAAGGCGCTGAAAAAGTACTGATGGATGTTGATGACACGATGACAACTTGCTCAGTAAGACAGATCGTTGGTACTGCAGTCGGTGGCGGTAATATTACCTCATCGTGGGGAACTTACATGATCCCAGCGGCTATTGCCAAACGCCCTATTCCAGCTGGCGCTATCCTACTCGGTAGCTTGTGTATTATTGTGGCTATCATTGGTTATCCTATGGATATCACGGTGTGGCGCCCTGTTATGTCGATTGCGCTTTTAGTTGGCGTATTCCTGCCGTTATTAGAGGCAGGTTTACAGATGGTTAAAGACACGACGAGTAGCCAAGCCGCAGGTATCTGTATTTTCGCTGCATTTGTTGCCAACCCAGTATTAGCTTGGGCGTTAACCATGTTACTTGATAATAATGGTTTAATTGGTGATAAAGAGCGTCCTAAAACCTTGTCATTTGCAGACCGTATCGTTATCCCAAGCCTAGCCTTTGTGATTTGTTTGGCGGCGATGTTAGCAGTAGGCATGATCGAAGGGATTCCAGCGTTGCTATAATCTAGTCATGTTCGGTAATACCATCAATATAAAAGCGAGATCGGCAATGGTTTCGCTTTTTATTTGCCAAAAATTGCCGCGGGCTACTCCAAGTTATAAACAGATATGTTAGCCAGTTAACACTTTTGATAATCCGTTAGCGAAAGCTGCCGATATCGTCATTATGCTGTGCTATTATTAACCCATGGATAATTGGTCTTACCAATTAGCTCATTAACAGAAACAATATCGATTAGCGTCATTACACAAGCCAGGCGGAACATTTCTGCCATCAATGTCGCAGAAGATGTAAACGGCTCAGTCTAGCGAATCTACCTAGACGACAGAATGTAAACACTCAACGGATACCAACACTTTGTGTTAATTGTGATGACATCCGTAGAAAATCAACCAGAGGGTTAAGTAAATGACAGATAAAACCGAACTATTTGCCAACGCGTGGGAAGGTTTCGTAGCTGGCGATTGGAAAACTGAAGTTAACGTACGTGACTTTATCCAACAAAATTACACACCATATGAGGGTGATGAATCATTCTTAGCAGGTGCAACAGATGCAACATTAACTTTGTGGGACAAAGTAATGGAAGGCATCAAGCAAGAGAACCAAACTCATGCTCCAGTCGATTTCGACACTGAAATGGTTTCAACCATTACCTCTCATGATGCTGGCTATATCAATAAAGACCTTGAAACTATCGTTGGTTTACAAACTGAAGCGCCATTAAAACGTGCCATGCTGCCCAACGGTGGTATTCGTATGGTTGAAGGTTCATGTAAAGCTTATGGCCGTGAACTTAACAGCGATGTGAATTACGTTTACTCTGAGTTACGCAAAACCCATAACCAAGGCGTGTTTGATGTTTATACCCCAGAAATTATGGCTTGCCGTAAATCAGGTATATTAACAGGTTTACCTGATGCCTATGGTCGTGGTCGTATTATTGGTGACTACCGCCGTATTGCTTTGTACGGTATCGATTACCTAATGAAAGATAAGTTTGCCCAATTCAGCTCACTGCAAGCGCAGTTTGAAGCTGGTGAAGACTTATCAAGTGTGATCCAATTACGTGAAGAGATTTCTGAGCAACATCGTGCTTTAGGCCAAATGAAAGTGATGGCAGCTAAATACGGTTGTGATATTTCTGTACCCGCCAAAAATGCTAAAGAAGCCATTCAATGGACTTACTTTGGTTACCTTGCTGCAGTAAAAAGCCAAAATGGCGCGGCAATGTCACTGGGTCGTACCTCAACGTTCATTGATGCTTATATTGAACGTGACATTAAAAATGGTGTTCTTACTGAGCAGCAAGCACAAGAAATGGTTGACCATTTCGTGATGAAACTACGTATGGTGCGTTTCCTGCGTACACCTGAATACGATGAACTATTCTCAGGCGATCCAATCTGGGCAACTGAATCTATCGCTGGTATGGGTCTTGATGGTCGCACATTGGTGACTAAATCAAGCTTCCGTTTCTTGCATACCTTGTACAACATGGGCCCAAGCCCAGAGCCAAACATTACCGTGTTATGGTCTACAAGATTGCCACAAGGTTTTAAAAGTTACTGTGCCAAAGTATCAATTGACACTAGCTCAATTCAATACGAAAACGATGACTTAATGCGCCCTGACTTCGAGTCAGACGATTACGCCATTGCTTGTTGTGTTAGCCCAATGATTTTGGGTAAGCATATGCAGTTCTTCGGTGCTCGCGCTAACTTAGCCAAAACCATGTTATACGCCATTAACGGTGGTGTTGACGAAAAGCTTAAAACCCAAATTGCACCAAAAGCGGACCCAATCACTGCTGATGTACTTGAGTTTGATGATGTTATGTCACGTCTTGATGGCTTAATGGACTGGCTTGCAACGCAGTATGTGTCTGCGCTTAACGCGATTCACTTTATGCATGACAAATACTCTTACGAGTCTGCGTTAATGGCATTACATGACCGCGATGTGCGCCGTACAATGGCGTGTGGTATTGCAGGTTTGTCAATTGCTGCCGATTCATTGTCAGCGATTAAGTTTGCTCAAGTTAAGCCTATTCGCGATGAAAATGGTATTGCGGTTGATTTTGACATTCAAGGTGACTATCCAAAATTTGGTAACAATGATGCTCGTGTCGATGACATTGCTTGCGATTTAGTTGAACGTTTTATGGCGAAAATTCGCACTAAAAAAATGTACCGTAATGCCATTCCAACACAATCAATCTTAACCATCACTTCAAACGTGGTTTATGGTAAGAAAACCGGTAACACTCCTGACGGTCGTCGTTCAGGCGCTCCGTTTGCGCCTGGTGCCAACCCGATGCATGGTCGTGATGAAAATGGTGCAATTGCTTCATTAACATCAGTGGCTAAACTGCCTTTTGCCCACGCACAAGATGGTGTTTCTTATACTTTCTCTATCGTGCCAAATGCATTAGGTAAAGATGATACGGGTCGTCGTACTAACTTAGCGTCATTGATGGATGGCTACTTCCTAAGCAAGCCTAACCGTGAAGGTGGTCAACACTTAAACGTTAACGTGATGAACCGTGAAATGTTAGAAGATGCGATTGTTAATCCGGATAAATATCCACAATTAACTATTCGTGTATCGGGTTATGCCGTTCGCTTTAATGCGCTCACCCCTGAGCAGCAGCAAGACGTGATTACTCGTACATTTACTAAAAGTATGTAGTCTCTGCTAAAATTGGCTGTATCGATGTGTAACATCTTATCGATACAGCCTTTTTTATACCCATTTTAAGGAACAACAATGACGTTAGGTCGCATACATTCAGTGGAATCATTCGGAACCGTTGACGGTCCAGGAATTCGCTACATCGCTTTTATGCAAGGTTGCCTTATGCGCTGCCAATATTGTCATAATCGTGATACATGGGATCTAGATGGCGGTAAGGAAGTTTCTGTTGATGAAATAATGAGCCAAGTCATTTCATATCAACCCTTTTTAGACGCCAGCGGTGGTGGCATTACAGCCAGTGGTGGTGAAGCAATTTTACAAGCTCAATTTGTCAGCGAACTGTTTAAAGCCTGCAAAAGTCAGGGTATACACACTTGCTTAGACACCAACGGCTTTGTGCGTAAATACGAACCCGTAATAGATGAGTTGCTCGACAATACCGACTTAGTGTTACTTGATATCAAACAAATGGACGATGCCAAACACATCGAACTGACTAAAGTCAGTAACCATCGAACACTACAGTTTGCGCAATATCTTACCAAACGAAATATTAAAACCTGGATCCGTTATGTGGTTGTCGCTGGATTTACTGAAGATGTCGAATCAGCCATCGCATTAGCTGAGTTCATTAAACCGATGAGCAATGTTGAAAAAGTTGAATTATTGCCTTATCACCCGTTAGGGGAACATAAATGGCAAGCTTTTGGCGAAACGTATACTTTGGCAGATATTTCACCGCCAAGTACAGAAATCATGCAGAGAATTCAACAGGTGTTTGTTGACCGAGGTATTAACGCTACATTTTAGTCACAATAACAATAACAATAAACAGATGTAAATTAGCATCGGCTTATGCATAAGATGAATTATAATTCGTCCCAGTAACTTTGATCTAAACGTTCAAAAGCCAGTTTCAAAATGGTGGCCATATCAGAATAGCAGGCTTTTGCGCCTAAAGGTTGGCAATAAATACCCATCTCAGTCAATGCTGAGCTGAGTTGGTTGCCCCAATCAAATAATGATAACGGTAACGGATGGCTCGCTCGCCAACCTAACCATAATAAGCCTTGTAGTGGCAAGCTGATAAAAAAGAGCAACATAGTTAATGCTTGCGGTAAATAATCCCAGCCAAATATATACAGCTGGCTAGCCGCAACGACTAATGCCAACACAGGCATTGCAATAATCGCTAATTGAGTCGCTTTGACGACACGGTACTCTGGGAAATAAAACCCAAGTTGCCTAACCATTGGCCAGGTCTTCATATAACGTTGACCATCGCCAAGTAATTTAACCAAATTCATGTTCAATATACGGCTACCTTTACAGCTTGGGACATGAGTATAACGATAACATAATACAGTGTCATGCCCAAAATGCACTGGAGAATTTACGCCTATACTGATTTAAATTTCAGTCGTAAATCACGGTAAGAACACCGAAGTGTGGCGTTTATGAATGAATAATCATAAACCTTAATCAAAATGGAATTTTACTATTTTATTTAGTTTCATTGACTTAAAAGGCGTTAACATGTCAGACAAATTAGTACTCGTGCTCAACTGCGGTAGCTCATCATTAAAATTTGCCATCATTGATGCTCAATCAGGCGATGATAAAGTTTCTGGATTAGCTGAATGTTTTGGTTTAGAAGATTCACGCATTAAGTGGAAATCTGATGGCAGCAAGAATGAAGCCAAATTAGGTGCCTTTACTGCGCATCGCGAAGCGGTTGAATTCATCGTTAATAACATTTTGGCAGACCATCCAGAACTTGCGGCACAAATTAAAGCCGTTGGTCATCGTATCGTCCATGGTGGTGAAAAGTTTACTCGCTCGGTTATTGTTACACCGGATGTCATTCAGGGTATTGAAGATTGTGCGTCATTAGCGCCTCTACATAATCCTGCGCATTTAATTGGTATTCGTGCCGCGCTCGCTTCATTCCCAGATTTGCCACAAGTTGCAGTATTTGACACCGCATTTCATCAAACCATGCCCGAAAAGGCATATATTTATGCCCTACCCTACAAATTGTATCGTGAACATAGTATTCGCCGTTATGGCATGCATGGTACTAGCAACATCTATATTTGTCGTGAAGCAGCCAAAGTATTAGGCAAAGAGACTAAAGACACCAATATTATTTGTGCACATTTAGGTAATGGTGCATCGGTAACGGCCATTAAAGGTGGCAAAAGTGTCGACACGTCAATGGGCTTAACTCCGCTTGAAGGTTTAGTTATGGGTACACGTTGCGGCGATTTAGACCCATCAATTATTTTCCATTTAGTTAAACAACTTGGCTATACCCTTGATGAAGTCAATAACCTACTGAATAAGCAAAGTGGTTTATTGGGTATTTCAGAACTCACCAACGATTGTCGTGGGATTGAAGAAGGTTATCAAGGCGGTCACAAAGGTGCCACACTAGCCTTAGATATCTTCTGCTATCGTTTAGCCAAATATATCGCCTCTTACACTGTGCCATTAGGGCGTTTAGACGCCATTATATTTACTGGCGGTATTGGCGAAAACTCAGACCTTATTCGCGAGAAAGTCCTTAATTTATTGGCAATATTTAACTTCAAAGTCGATGATAATTTGAATAAAGCGGCTCGTTTTGGCCAGCAAGGCATCATTACTCAAGTAGGTAGCCCTATTGCTATGGTCATACCAACAAATGAAGAGTGGGTTATTGCCGAAGATGCTATTAAGCTGATCACAGCTAAATAAGCAGCTTATTCGGTCTTATATTCGGTTAATTAACATGAACAATACGCACACAAGAGGTCGTCATGTCTCGTAATATTATGCTTATTCCAATCGGTATTGGAGTGGGATTAACATCACTAAGCTTAGGTATGGTTCGTGCACTTGAACGCAAAGGCGTTAAAGTGCAATTTTTTAAACCTATTGCGCAAATTCGATCCGGTGATACTGGTCCAGAACGTTCAACCACTATTTTAAGCACGTCTCCAACTGTTAATCCGTTGGAACCTTATTCAATGGTCCATGCTGAAGCGTTAATCCGTTCAGAGCAAACTGATGTCCTACTAGAACAGATTATTGCCCGCGCAGCAGAATGCGCCAGTAATACTGAAATCCTAGTGGTTGAAGGCTTAGTACCAACACGTAGCCATCCATTTGCTGATGACATTAACTATGAAATTGCCAAAGCATTAGACGCCGATGTTATTTTCATCGCAACCCCTGGAAACGATACGCCTAATGGATTAATGAATCGATTAGAAATCGCCTTTAACTCTTGGGGTGGACAGAAAAACAAACGTTTAATTGGCGCTATCATCAATAAAATTGGTGCTCCCGTTGACAACGAAGGTCGCACACGCCCTGATTTATCTGAAGTATTTGATGATAAAAATATGAACGCGGTTGATAGCTCGGGAATGTTCCAACTTCCGGGTAAAAGTCCGCTGCGTATATTAGGCAGTGTGCCATACAATTTAGAGCTAATTGCCCCGCGCGCATCTGATTTAGCTAAGCACTTAAATGCCAAAATCATTAATGCTGGTGAAATGCATACTCGTCGTATGCGCCGTGTAACATTTTGTGCCCGTAGCCTGCCTAACATGGTTACTCACATCAAAACAAATTCATTGTTAGTGACTTCTGGCGATCGCTCCGACGTGATCGTGTCTGCATGTTTAGCAGCCATGAACGGCGTTAAAATTGGCGCGTTGTTGCTTACTGGGGGCTACCCGCCAGAACCAGAAATCATGAAGTTATGTGAACAAGCTTTTGAAACAGGCTTGCCAGTATTTTTAATTGATTCAAATACATGGCAGACCTCGCTCAATATTCAACGTTTTGATCATGAAGTGCCTGTGGATGATGCGGTGCGCGTTGAAAAAGTGCAAGAATACGTGGCCAGCCATATCGACCAAACCTGGATTGAAAGTGTTACCCAGGATTCTCCACGTGAACACCGTCTATCTCCTCCGGCATTCCGTTACAAGTTAACCGAACTAGCCCGTGCAGCCCGTAAAACTATCGTGCTTCCTGAAGGTGAAGAGCCTAGAACCGTTAAAGCTGCATCTATCTGTGCAGAACGGGGTATTGCTCGTTGCGTGTTAATCGGTAACCGCGAAGAGATCTTACGCGTTGCATCGCAACAAGATGTTATTTTAGGTGAAGGCATCGAAATCATTGAGCCAGAAACTGTGCGTGAAAAGTACGTTGAGCCTATGCTCGAATTACGTCGCAGCAAAGGATTAACAGAAGTTGTTGCCCGTGAACAACTGGAAGATAACATGGTGCTTGGTACCATGATGCTGGCACAAGATGAAGTTGATGGAATTGTGTCTGGTGCTATTCATACTACGGCACACACTATTCGCCCACCATTGCAGTTGATCAAAACGGCACCGGGTTCTAGCTTAGTGTCATCGATTTTCTTCATGCTGATGCCAGATCAAGTATTAGTGTATGGTGATTGCGCGATTAACCCAGATCCAAGTCCTGAACAGCTAGCCGATATTGCGATTCAGTCAGCTGAATCAGCTAAAGCCTTTGGTATTGAGCCTCGCGTTGCGATGATCAGTTACTCAACTGGGACTTCTGGCACCGGTTCAGATGTGGATAAAGTACGTGAAGCCACACGAATCGCTAAAGAAAAACGTCCGGACTTGATTATCGATGGTCCATTGCAATACGATGCAGCCGTCATGCCTAACGTAGCGCTCTCTAAAGCACCTGACAGCCCTGTCGCAGGTAAAGCAACCGTATTTGTGTTCCCAGATTTAAACACGGGTAACACCACATACAAGGCGGTACAGCGTAGTGCTGATTTAATCAGCATCGGGCCAATGCTTCAAGGGATGCGTAAACCGGTTAACGATTTATCACGCGGCGCATTAGTCGATGATATTGTCTACACCATTGCGTTAACGGCGATTCAAGCAGCACAGAATAGTGAGAAAAAATAACGTCAGGCACTTCAGTGTAATATCGTTGTGAATTTACAATAAATGACCACTAAAAAAGCACTGATATTTATCGGTGCTTTTTTGTGTCTGATGTCTTAGATTTTTTGTTTGATTGTCTGTTTGCCTGTTTGCCTGTTTGCCTGTTTGCCTGTTTGCAAAAGCATGTCCCTATGCGGTTCATGATACAAAAAATAATTAAGTCATTTATGGCACAAACAAAAACGCTACCCAATTGGGTAGCGTTTATAAAGAGCGTTATGTATCAATCAATACTAAAAATTATTTCTTAGCTTTTTTCTTAGTTGATTCACTAACCCATTTACCGCCGATAAACTTAGAAGACCAACCGGTAGCTTTGCCGTCAACTTCAGTAGCAACATACTGCTCTTTTGTTTTACGACTAAATTTAACCGAGGCTTTATTGCCTTCATCATCTTCGACTGGCGCATCGGCAAGATACGCATATTTAGGCCATAACAAATCGCGATACTGCACTAACTCTTCCACTAACGGCGCACGTGTTTCACGCGATTTAGGGAAAGTACTGGCGGCTAAAAATATACCAGCAGCACCATCGCGAAGCACAAAGTGAGCATCCGATTTAGTACATTTTAATTCAGGTAGGAAGATAGGATCTTCTTTTGGTGGCGCCGCTTCACCGCTTCTAAGCAACTTACGGGTGTTTTTACACTCGCTATTGGTGCAACCAAAATACTTACCAAATCGACCGTTTTTAAGTTCCATATTATTGCCGCAACGATCGCACTCAATAATTGGACCTTCATAGCCTTTAATCTTAAATTGTCCGGCTTCAACTTCGTAACCATCACATGACGGGTTATTACCACAAACATGTAATTTACGTGTTTCGTCAATGAGATAACTGTCCATCGCGGTACCACACTTACCACAACGATGTTTAGCACGTAACGCTTCCGTTTCGCCATCTTCATTGTCGCTTACCGCTTCTTCACCTGGGGTTAAGTTAAGCGTGGTCTTACAACGTTCTTTAGGTGGTAACGCATAACCAGAACAACCTAAGAACACCCCTGTTGAACCAGTACGAATACCCATTGGACGGCCACAGGTTGGACACTTAATGTCGTCTGTTAATACCATCTCATTAGGGCGCATACCGCCTTCATCGGGATCTAACTCGGCCAACAATAACTGCTTGGTAAAGTCGCCATAAAAACCGTCTAATACTTTTTTCCAGTCCAGCTTACCTTGAGCAACATCATCTAATGTTTGCTCCATGCTGGCGGTAAAGTCGTAGCTCATTAATTCTTTAAAACTGCCGACTAAGCGTTCGCTGACAATCTCACCCATTTTTTCAGCAAAGAAACGGCGGTTATCAACTTTAACGTAACCACGATCCTGAATGGTTGAAATAATCGTCGCATACGTTGAAGGACGACCAATACCACGCTTCTCAAGCTCTTTAACCAAAGACGCTTCACTGTAACGCGGTGCAGGCTTGGTAAAGTGTTGCTTAGGAGATAAGGTTTCAAGCACTAACTTGTCACCTTTTGCAACAACTGGTAGCGTCTTATCTTCTTCGTTTTTCTTACTCACTTGTGGCTGAACACGAGTCCAACCATCAAAACGTAAGGTACGGCCACTGGCTTTTAATTCGTAATCACCCGCGGTTACCGTTAAACGTGTTGCATCATATTGAGCAGGTGTCATTTGACATGACACAAATTGACGCCAGATAAGCTCATACAAGCGCTGAGCGTCTCTTTCCATATCGGTTAACGAAGCGGACTGCACAGCCACGTTCGACGGTCTAATAGCTTCATGCGCCTCTTGAGCGCCCTCTTTGCTACCATAACGAATAGGTTCTGCCGGTAAATACTTGTCACCGAACTCGGTACCAATCATTTCACGTAAGTTTTCAACCGCTTCTTTACTCAAATTGGTTGAATCGGTACGCATATACGTAATGTGGCCAGCTTCGTACAAACGCTGCGCCATCATCATGGTTTTCTTAACACCATAACTAAGACGAGTACTGGCAGCTTGCTGCAATGTCGACGTAATATAAGGTGCCGAAGGTTTGCTTGAGGTTGCTTTATCTTCACGCGCAGTGACAACATACTTTGCATCACGCAACGCATCGACAGCGACTTTAGCTTGCGCTTCATTAATCGGTTCAAATGCAGCAGATTGATACTTCATCACCTGCATTTTCAAGCTAGCGGCGGTAGGTGTATTTAACTCAGCATGGATATCCCAAAACTCTTCTGGAACAAACGCTTTAATTTCACTTTCACGCTCTACAACTAAGCGCACTGCTACCGACTGAACACGCCCAGCAGATAAACCACGAGCGACTTTTTTCCATAATAATGGTGATACCATAAAGCCAACAACACGGTCTAAAAAGCGACGAGCTTGCTGGGCATTAACCATATTGGTATCAAGTACCGACGGTTTACTAAACGCATCTTGAATCGCTGTTTTAGTAATTTCGTTGAACACAACTCGCTGATACCGTGAAGGATCACCACCAATAATTTCCTGTAAATGCCAGGCAATGGCTTCCCCTTCACGGTCCAAATCCGTTGCGAGATATATTTGGTCAGCAGTTTCTGCTAACGCTTTTAATTCTTTAACAACTTTTTCTTTACCAGGCAGAATTTGATACTTAGCCGCCCAGTCTTTATCTGGGTTAACACCCATTCGCGCCACAAGCGCTTGTTTGTCTCTGATCAGCTTGTATTTAGCTTTTTCTTCAGGAGATAATTTCTTAACTTCTGCTGCGGTTTTAGTCACAGTTGTACCGTCAGAAGTAGACGAAGTTGGTAAGTCACGAATATGACCTACACTCGACTTCACAATGAAGTCTTTACCAAGATATTTATTAATTGTCTTGGCTTTGGCCGGCGATTCGACAATAACTAGCGATTTACCCATAGTTTTATTTGCGCCAAAAAGTCTCGAAAAAAAGAAAATTGATTCCATATATAGAGGGTTGAGACAATAGTTTCAAGTTAATCCCTCTTTTACATGGCTAGTAAGTCATTTTTTAATCAGAATTGAATCAAAAATAAAAAATGTAAAAAATAATATGCGTTTTTTAAACGTAATTTTTCACTTAATGATACTTGCGAGCACCTTCAGTGCATTTTTAGTCATTTATACACATTTGTACAAATTAACCACACCTTGTTAACCCTTATAGCTTCAGTATACTGGGGTTAAATTGGCGTTAACTGACATGAACAATCACGTTCCTTTTTTATAAGTAACACAAATGAGTGTAACTACAATAATAATTATTCACTAAAATTCTCAAGGATCACGAATGAAGCATTTTGAAGCGAACTTTGATGGCTTGGTTGGACCAACCCATAACTATGCCGGATTATCATTTGGTAATGTGGCCTCATTTAGTAATGCGGCCCAGACATCAAATCCTAAAGCGGCAGCTAAACAAGGTTTGCAAAAAGCCAAGTCATTAGCAGATTTGGGGATGGTGCAAGGGGTATTAGCCCCACAGGAGCGCCCAGACCTATACACATTGCGTCGAATTGGTTTTTCTGGGTCTGACGCTGAGGTTTTACAAAAAGCTGCTCAGCAGGCTCCTGCGCTACTTAATGCTTGTTGCAGTGCATCAAGTATGTGGACAGCTAACGCGGCTACAGTGTCACCCAGTGCAGACACCTGTGACGGTAAAGTTCACTTCACCCCAGCTAATTTAGTTGATAAATTACACCGCAGTATTGAACCTGTCACTACCGGCAATATTTTGCAGGCGACATTTAATAACGACCGCTATTTTAAGCATCATCAACATTTGCCAGAACACGCAAGCTTTGGTGATGAAGGAGCAGCTAATCATACTCGACTATGTTCTGAATATGGTCATGCTGGCGTTGAATTATTTGTCTATGGTCAAACAGCAACTAACCCTAACGCCCCTAAACCAACAAAATATCCAGCTCGCCAAACTTTGGAAGCATCTCAAGCAGTAGCGCGGTTGCACCAACTTGAAGATGAAAGCTGCGTGTTTATGCAGCAAAATCCAGATGTGATTGATCAAGGTGTATTCCACAATGACGTTATTTCAGTGGGTAACAAAAATGTGTTGTTCTACCACGAACAAGCGTTTTTAAATACCGAAGCAAAGTTCGATGAAATTCGCCGTAAAATGAACTCTGACATGCATTTTGTCAAAGTCACCACAGAGCAAGTATCCATTGATAATGCCGTTCGTAGTTACTTATTTAATACCCAAATCATCACCCTACCTTCAGGTGAAATGGCCATTATTGCGCCAACAAATTGCCAGGAAAACCCTGCGGTATTTGCTTACTTAAATGAACTTGTTACCTTAGGCACGCCGATCAAACAAGTGCGCTATTATGATGTTAAGCAAAGTATGCAAAACGGTGGTGGTCCAGCCTGTTTACGTTTACGAGTCGCGATGAACGAACAAGAAGTCGCTGCAGTTAATCAAAACACATTAATGAATGACGGTTTATTTACGCGCTTAAATACCTGGGTTGATAGACATTATCGTGACCAACTCACGGTAAGCGATCTAGCAGATCCACAATTAATTATTGAATCACGCACCGCGTTAGATGAACTCACACAAATATTAAAGTTAGGCAGCGTGTATCAGTTCCAAAGATAACGTTAACGGGTCGAATAAATAATTGAATAACATATTTTAAAAGCCAACAGCATCCGCTGTTGGCTTTTTGTTTTACATTGCTAAACCGAATCAATAAAAAAGGCGCTAAGTGCGCCTTTTTAACGATTGAAACTGTTACCCAGTCGATTATAGGATTGTTACACCAATGGATACCACTGGAGTAACCAGACCATTTGGCGACTCAACTTCAACGAGGAATACACCAGAATTTGGTTCGTCTTCGCCTTTAATGGTTGTTGTAAACTGACGTCCACCATTGTAGTTAGTACTTGGCCATGTATATTCGCTTGAACTCACCACCGAGCCCGCTGATGTGGTAAATCTTACGATCGAACCGGCTGGCATTTGTTGGTTATGTAAGTCAGAGATAGTAAATGTTGCAGATGCAGCACCTTTGCCCACGATGATCATGTCACTAGCACCAGAGTGTGTTCCTGTGCTATCAACAACCACTATATTAGCAGGATTAGTAGCATACGCTGCACTACCAGACATCACTAAGGTTAAGCTTCTGCGGACAAACAATGACTTTGAATCACTTACGCCATCAGCACATGCACTGTGTACAGGGTCTGAACAAAGCACACCATTATATTTACCGTCTTTGACATCAAATGTACCATTGGAGTTAAAATCGATTAACTCTTCCAATGTGCCACCAGCTTGGCCACCGGTTTGCTGCGGATTAAATAAACCGTCTTCATTGTAGTCGTTATAAGCATCATTTAAATCAAATGGTTGACCAGTGACATCTGTCCCAGTAAGAAACGTATTTGCTTCTGATGCATCAAAGCGACCATTACCATTTAAATCCGGGAAAGACTCTTCACCAATAGCAGTTGCGGTAACCGTTGCACGGCCACCATATTTTTGGTCATAAAAATTGCCATAAACAATATTGGCATTAAGACAAGTGATATCTTCGGAACCATCGCTTAGGTTGTAACATTTTAAGCTAGCTTGAGGGTTTTTCACTTGTACGCCTAACCCATCAAAAAGAACAACACCTTCAGGTCTTGGTAACTGGCTTATCCAAGATACCGAACATGCACCATCTACGGTTTGACATGCATCTTCAATAGAACCACCTTCAGTGGTAAAAGATACCGTTGTGCCATCGGGTACAGGGTTGTTAAACGCATCGGCCATACGAGCGGTAACCTTAACAACAGTACCATCTACATCCCAACCTTCTGCATTAAACAGTTCAGCGGATAAAGAAAAACTGTCTTGATCAGGAATACCCGTAGACACAATTAACTGGCTAGACTGACTCGATACTGCTGGAACTGCACCATTGTCTACCGTTGCAGTCACTCGTAAAGAAGTCGCGACTGTACCTGTGGTTACTACCGTTTGCACAATACCACTATTATCTGTAGTAGCTTGCAGGGGATCAATTTTAACCCCACCTACAGTAGTATTTAGTGCAAATTTAACATTTTGGTTAGCAACCACATTGCCATTTTTATCCAAAACTTTAAATTTAACCACTGATGATTCAGTACCACCAGTACCTAGAATACTTATGTTTTCAGGAATCGCTGATACAAACACAATACTGCCAACATCAGCCTGCAGTATATTGATGGTACCAACTGCAGATAAACTGATGCCACCGGCATTGGCTGTGACATTAATTTGATCTTCACCAACACAGCCCTCGGCACGATACGTTGAGGTTGCGACGCCATTACTTGACGACACAGGCGAGCTAATCACTGCTTGCGCAGGGCTTTTGGTCGCACAAGTAGATGAAAAGTTTACATCCACAGGTTGTGTAAAGGCATTACCTAAATCATCTTGAATAGACACGGTTACCGTTGCCGTTCCACCAGCAGATAAATCAGTAGCACTAATAGCTGCGACACCTTCAACAAATGGTGTACCACTGCCCATCACGACGTTGGTTGCTCCAACAACAACAATAGTTGAACCGGTTTCATTGGTTGATAATGTCGCAGTGGCTTCACCAGCACCTAACGAACTGCCAGCATAAATATCAACGGTAGCTTTACCTTGTGCATTAGTTACTGCAGTTTTAACGGGTAAATCACCAATTGGGCTATCAAATGTAACAATTGAAGACTTTGTAATACCAGTGACTGTCGCAGTTAATTTACCTGGTGATAAAGTGCTAATCGATTGAACAGCGTTACCAGCGGCATCAGTTAACACCAATGACACTTGAGCCCCACCACCTGCAACACCGCCATCACCCGTCATAGTGACAAATAATGATGCACTTTCACCAGACGTGGTAGTCGCGGTTACTGTTGCTCCGGTATTAATCTCAGCCGTGTTGAGTTGGATAGTGGCGACACCGCTTGAATTGGTGACAACTTCACCGGTACTTGGCGCAAATGTACCGTAATCATCATTATTAAGCGTAAATGAAACAAGCGTACTGACAGCGGCACCCGTTGAGTCTTTTACGGTTGCAGTAATAACTGCAGGTTCTGCAACAGAAACTTGAGTGTTGTCGATACTTAACGAAATAGATATGGTTGGGTCTGGTGTAGTCCCACCTCCGGTTCCATCATCGGTTATACTGCCACCGCCGCCACATGCGACGAGAAAAAAAGAACATAAAAGCGCAAAATAAACTTTATATGCTGACCTCATTGTCAGGCTCCCTGTTACATTAAAATAAACTTAAGAATTATTATAGTTACTTATACATTAACAATACGCAAACATCTTATAACTTTAGCATAACTCTACTATTTTATTCGCTATTTATTGGCGAAAACTTTCACTTTTATGCCATTTCCTAAGTTGCCGATACCTGCTAATCTTTAGCGCATTCAATAAAGACATAAAATAATATGATGAGAAGGAACACTCTGTGAGTAATCAATACAAGCTCGGACTCACGAGCAAAATTTTAATTGGCATGGCATTAGGCATTATATTTGGCCTAGCATTGAGAAACTTTTTCCCTGGTAGTCAATTTATTCAAGAGTACATTACCGATGGATTCTTACATGTCATTGGTACTATCTTCATCTCAAGCTTAAAAATGCTTGTCGTACCTTTGGTATTTATCTCATTAGTATGCGGTACTTGCTCCCTTAGCGATCCATCTAAACTGGGACGTCTTGGTGGCAAGACCATATCCTTCTATTTATTCACTACCGCTATTGCGCTCACTATTGCGATTCTAGCAGCCGTGTTAATCCATCCAGGTAATGCAAGTTTGGCCGGTAACGTATTAGAATACTCGGCAAAAGACGCGCCTAGCCTGTCTGAAGTCATTATTAATATTGTACCGACAAACCCTATGCAAGCCATGAGTGAAGGCAATATGTTGCAGATTATCCTATTTGCAGTTGTTTTTGGCTTTGCCATCTCACATATTGGTGAAAGAGGTACGCGTATAGCGTCATTTTTTAACGACTTAAATGATGTAATTATGCGTGTGGTTACCTTAATTATGCAGTTAGCACCTTATGGTGTGTTTGCACTGATGGCGACCCTCAGCTTAACGTTGGGCTTAGAAACCTTCGGTAGTGTTGTCAAATACTTCCTCCTCGTGGTTGCCGTTTTATTTATCCAAGGCTTAGTGGTTTACCCTACTCTATTAAAATTGTTCTCCGGTCTCAGCCCGTTGATGTTTTTACGTAAAATCCGCGACGTACAGCTGTTTGCTTTTAGTACTGCAAGCTCTAATGCAACATTGCCGGTAACCATTGAAACCGCAGAGCACAGAATGGGCGTCGACAACAAAATCGCGTCATTCACCTTACCACTTGGTGCCACTCTCAACATGGATGGCACCGCCATTATGCAGGGTGTTGCAACGGTATTTATTGCCCAAGTATTTGGTATTGAACTGAGCATCATGGATTACGCGACTGTAGTGGTAACGGCCACACTGGCGTCTATCGGTACTGCGGGTGTGCCTGGTGTCGGCCTTATTATGCTGGCAATGGTGTTAAACCAAGTAGGCTTACCGGTTGAAGGTATTGCCTTAATTATTGGTGTAGACAGAATGCTAGACATGATCCGCACTGCGGTAAACGTCACTGGTGATGCAGTGGCTACGGTGATCATTGCCAAATCAGAAGGCGAATTTAATGAAGAAGTCTTCAACGATTCGCAAGCAGGTAAAGCAGCCAAAAGTTTTGAAGAACAAGTGCTTAACGCCAAAAAATAACACTTAAGTTCACCTTATATAAAAAAGCGCTAATTTAGCGCTTTTTTATTATCTTTTCCCTACATAAATGTGCCATTATCATCAACTTACATTGAAATAAGCTCTCATAGATATCAACAAATGGATATCAACAAAATCTAGCCAGCTTTAACTTATAAAAAACGGAATAAATATGGACATGACTTTATTGGCGGGTTTAGCGGTTATTCACATTGTGGCATTAATGAGCCCAGGACCTGACTTTGCCATTATCGTTAAAATGGCTACGCAGCAAACACGCTTAACCGCACTTTATTGTGCCTTCGGCATTGCTGTCGCTATCTTAATTCACACTTTTTTGTCGTTGATGGGCATCAGTGTGATGATACAACAGTCTCATGTTGCCTTTATGACCGTACAACTAATTGGCAGTAGCTATTTAGCATGGATGGGATATGGGGCGCTCAAGTCAGCTATCACCAGTATGATTAGCAAACGTCGTAATTCAGATATTTCATCGACGCAACCTAATGTGGCAAAAGCGGCGCTGATATCGTCATTAAAGGGATTTAAAGTTGGACTATATACCAATCTACTGAATCCTAAAGCGCTGATCTTTTTTATTACTTTATTTTCCGTATTGATTACGCCACAAGTCAATTACTCAACTAAAATTGCCGCCACGGTATTGTTATTTGTGTTGTCATTGGCGTGGTTTAGTTTACTCGCACTGATCCTATCTAAACCTCGGGTACAACAAAAATTACTCGCGGCCAATACCATTATAGATCTACTCGTTGGGATTATTTTTATTGCCGTTGCAGTCACGATTGCTAATAATATAATTCATCAAATTATCGGTCAGTTTTAAACATGATTAAATTCGATTAAGTAAGCAGATGAATAAGTTGACTATTTTTATCAAGCAGTTACCTGTTTGAGCCACGATGCTTACCCGTTTATAGCTTTAAACTAAGAGACTTTATTTAGCAAGCCTGTAAACGGCTGCGAGGATAATGCAATAATCGACGTGCTAAATAATCCACCACCACATTTAAACCCGCAGTGAAAAACAACAGCAACAATGCCCCACTAAAGCGAATTTCAGAAAAATTACTGTCGACATAAAAACCCAACGTCATCACCCCAAGCATGCCCAAGATAGCCGTTTCACGGATAATCACTTCAAATCGATAAAACAGCAGTCCCATAAAATGTGGGTATATGGCAGGTAGCACTAGATAACTGTACTGATCAATCCTAGGCTTGTATGTCAACGGCACACTAATGCTGTCAGCTTGACGTGACATTAAAAAGACCATCAGGCCGCTATTGTGCAGCGCTAACGCGATAATCGCTGGCAACATCGAGGGCCCTAGTAGCATCATAAACACAAAAGCCAATAAATATTCAGGCAATGAACGTAATATTAAATTCACAGCCCTCATGATTAAAATAACCACTTTTGGCATCATCAAGTGGGTATTAAAAGGCAATAATACCAACGTCAACACATGAGTTAACCCCAAGGCACAAAAAGCCAGTACCAAGGTAGCAACCATCCCGGGAAACACTTGCTGGCTGATTAATGTATAACTCCAGTTAACGAGCTTCGACAGGTTATCTGTGTCAAACCAGCTCAAGAAGGGTTGTCCTTGAAGCATCGGTGGTAAAACATCAACACTAATAAAACGCCAAATAAGTTGCGAGTCGATAACAGGAATGGGAGGTAAGAAGTACACAGCAAGCGGTAAATACAGCCAAAGCATTATCGGTTTAGCCCAAAAACGTATGCTACCAATTAACAACACAAATAAGATTAATAGTGCACCGCCTTGTTGATAATGCCCCTGACGAAAAGCGGATTCTAAATAAAACCCTAATGTCGGCATACCAATAAAGCCCAACACAGCACTACTACGAAGCGCGCATTCAAAACGGTAACGAATATAATCGACAATCTGCGGATACATGTGCATCCATCGACCATATATAAATGCCGACAGTTTATCGGTGCCCTTAGGCAGTGAAAATAAGGTATGCATTGGCGCTTGCTGTAAAATATCAGCAAACACACGGGCAAAAGTAGCAGCATAAGGAAGCGCTATGGCTAAAATACCGGTAATGGCTGAAAGACCAAATATCTGTAAGAATATCAATGCCCAAAATATCTCATGGATAGCACGGATAAATGCACACATTGCCGCCACTACAGGATGTTGATACCACAATGCTAATGGAAATCCCAATAGCAACCCAATCGTAATCCCAAGCAGCGCAAAACTAATGGTTTGCCACAGCGCATCAAGTAAATACTCTGTCGCGAAAAAGTCAGGGTGCACAAAGCCTTGCCACATGCGACCAAGCTCAGACCAAGGATCGAGTGCAATCACCTCGGTATCAGCAAAAAACCAACACACGGAGACCATGAGTAAAAGCAACAGAGTGATTTTCTGCCAATGCCCTACAAAAGAGTAGCGACTGTGAGTCATCATTTTAGGCATTATAAAAACGGGGATAGAATGAAGATAAATCGCTTAGCAGCATCAACATGTTCATATTTATGCCACTGAATGGTTTGGTAAATCGGCTAATGCATAATGCTGTGATAAATGAGCCAGAGATAATTGGCTCGCTTTGTCATCTAGTACTACCTTGCCATCGCTAATGACAATAATACGCTCAAAGTTTGCTAACGCTAGTTCGGCATCATGCAACACACAAATAACACTCTGATGCGTTTGCTTAATCAAGTTTAGTAATCGTAAGCCCATTAGCGGATCTAATGCAGAAAAGGGCTCGTCGCCCATAAACACTGATTGTTGTTGAAATAACGCTCTGGCTAAGGCCACACGTTGGCGCTGACCACCAGACAACTCATTGACTTTCTGTTGCAAAGGCACGGTCAGTTCTAGTTGCTGGCAAATAGCGGCGATTTGTTGTTGCGGCTTATTAAACGGCAACAACAAATTAGCCAAATTATACCAACGGGAATAACGCGCTAACCCACCAATAAACACATTGTGATATATCGACAGGTTATCAACTAACCCCTGTGCTTGAGAGCACAAACAGGTTTGCTCGGCCAATTGTTGATAAAGGTGATGCAACAGCGTGGTTTTACCCACGCCTGAAGGGCCTAAAATAGCCACATGCTCTTTTGCCTTAAATGACAAATTCACTTTAGGTAATATAATTTGCTGGTTATAACCTAAATCAACATCAACCAACGACAACATTAATCGAGCATTCCAATTGTTTTTGCCACGCGCTCAATCGGTTCATAATCACTATTTTTAGCCGGTACAAACGACTCACGTGGGAAGCTGGCTAACAAATCTTTATCCGTCATACCAATTAACGTTTTAGTCAGCTTTTCTTTAAAGCCCGCACCAAACGTTTCATCAACACCCGAATGCACCGTCCATTGATAATCTGGGTAAGTAGGGCTTTCCCAAATGACTTTCACTTTGCTGGTATCAACGTCACCGTTTTCAACTGCTGTGTCCCACACTTTGTAATTAACCGCGCCGACTTGATAAACACCTGCTTCAACTTGGCTGATAGTGCGGCTATGGTCGCCAGAAAAACCAATGCGTTTAAAAATTTGTTCAATTGGCTTACCGGTATTTTTTTCAATAAAATACTGTGGCATCAAACGGCCTGAAGTTGAGTCTTTAGAACCAAAGGTAAAGGTATAATCATTCAATGAAGGAAAATTAGTTGAAGCAGCCATTTCAGTAGATTTATGAGCAATCAAATAACTCTTGAAAAACTGATCTTCAAAACCTTGGGCAATAGCCTCAGAACCTGGCACTAAACGACGCGCTTGCACACCAGATAAACCACCAAACCAAGCAAGTTGTACTTGGTTATTACGAAATGCTGTTACCGCTGCAGAATATGACTTTACCGGAATATATTTCACTTCCACGCCCAACTGCTCGGTTAAATAATCAGCCACTTTATCAAAGCGAGTCCGAAGCTGACTTTCATCTTCATCAGGGATAGCCGTAAAGGTAAACGTTGCACTTAATGCAACTGTCGAAAATAAACTTAAAAAGCTAGCCGATAATAAATGTGTTAGTTTCATCTCAATCTTAAAAGTTAGTCTGTCAATAACCCTATTCTAACTTACCTGATAACTGATTACACCGACTAAGCCCTTTCAGGGCAAAAATGTTAGCAAAATAATTATCACTAGCACCATGATGGTATTCAGTTTGAATATGGTTATCATAAAATTCTGTTTAATATTTAACCTTACCAACTTGTAGGGTAATATTGGCCAAGCACATTTCACATATAATGACGGCTTAACAAGGATGGATTATGCGCATATTGGTTATTGAAGACGACCCTCTGTTGTCGCACCATTTACAGGT
This sequence comes from Shewanella sp. AC91-MNA-CIBAN-0169, assembly GCF_040310165.1. Taxonomy (NCBI): domain Bacteria; kingdom Pseudomonadati; phylum Pseudomonadota; class Gammaproteobacteria; order Alteromonadales; family Shewanellaceae; genus Shewanella; species Shewanella sp. AC91-MNA-CIBAN-0169. The sequence continues at coordinate 34,495 of NZ_JBEOPM010000020.1, read as the reverse complement.
GCAGTTATCAGATCAAGGTAATCAAGTGCAAGTGGCATTAACCGCAAAAGAAGGGTTTTATCAAGCCACTAATTATCCTATTGATGCTGCTATTATTGATTTAGGTTTACCCGATCAAGATGGAATAAGTCTAATCAAAATGCTGCGCAATGCAGATGTTAAAGCGCCGATTCTAATTTTAACCGCTCGACTAACGTGGCAAGATAAAGTCGAAGGGCTCAATGCTGGTGCAGACGACTACTTAGTTAAACCATTTCAAAAAGAAGAACTCATCGCCAGACTTGATGCCATAGTGCGCCGCAGCAGTGGTTTTGTTCGCTCAACCATCACCAGCGGTGCTCTGCAAATAGATGTCGCGGCAAAACATGTAACGCTAAACCAAACACCATTAGACATCACTGCCTTTGAATACCTTATTCTGGAATACTTGATGCGCCATTGCCATGAGGTTGTCGCTAAACAGCGTTTACTGGATGTGGTCTATGCCGACAAAGAAGGCGACCCCAACACCATTGAAGTGATGGTCAGCCGATTAAGAAAGAAACTTGCTCAAGGTGGAATAGAACAGTCCATCATTACCCTTCGCGGCCAAGGATATAAATTTAATCACCCATGCGACTAATTTTACAACCTAAAAAACGTCTGCTTACCAGGATGTTCTTAACCTCTTTGGGTATTATCGCGTTAGTAGGTTTTGGTCTGGCGTGGCTAATTACCCTACTCCATGCCCAAAATCGCTATAACCAAACCACCAGCGCCTTAATCGCTCAACTACCCATCATTGCCGCTGAGTTTCGCGAAAACAATCTAATCCCTATCACCCAGGCCCGTGAAGGTGACGACGTCGACACGCAATACATTATGGCTACCTGCAATAGCAGCTATAACACTTTATGGCGCTCTGACTACGCTATTGGCTTAAACTTGAATAACATTTGTGAACAATATCTTGATATAAAAGATGATTTACCGCCTTTCTACCTCAACTTTAATGACCAACAAAGTTACTTTGCTTACTTGCTCAGCATTGACGTTGAAACCGAAATGTATCATCTATTGATTTTAAAAGACGCCACCGCACTGAAAACTGAACTCAGTCAATTTAATCGACTCACTTATTTTAGATTGGCAATGGTAATGGCTATTGCACTGTTACTGCTAGTGAGTGCAGCCTACTGGGGAATGCGGCCGTTAACGAAGCTGAAACAAGAGTTGATACAGCTGCAACAAGGACATAAAAAAAGCCTCTCACAAGATTACCCCGTTGAATTACAAGGCATCACCACAGCATTAAATCAACTTATGGACCAAACAGATCAACGTCAAACGCGCTATCAAAATGCCATGAACGACCTTGCTCACAGCTTAAAAACGCGTCTCGCCGCCAGTATTGCCATCATTGACGATGACGCATTAGATCGTCAGCAACAGCACCAAAAAATACTTGAACAAATAAATGACATGGATCATTTAGTACAGTATCAACTCAAACGTGCCATGTTAGGCCAACAAGGCTTACGTCAACAACAAACCGCTATCGCACCGATTGCTCAACAACTTGCGCAAATGCTCGATAAAATATATCGAGACAAACATGTCATATTCACCCTAAACATATCAGCATCATTGCAACTCCCACTCAGCAAAGGCGATGTGATGGAGCTATTGGGTAATTTACTGGAAAATGCATTTCGCTTATGTGGCAATAACGTCATGATCAGCGCCGCGAGCCTCGATAACAATCTCATCCAACTCAGTGTAGAAGATGACGGCCCCGGCGTAGACCACGCCATTAAACAAAAAATAATCCAACGCGGTATGAGAGCCGACACTCAATCGTCGGGACAAGGAATTGGTCTAGCAGTATGCCATGAGCTCGTTAGCAGTTATGGCGGCACAATGACCATTGGTACTAGCGAGCTTGGCGGAGCAGCTTTTGTCATTCAGCTCCCCGCAACGGCATAAGCACGCAGCAACAAAGTCATCAATCAAATAAGCATATAAAGCCACAACTGGTTTTACTCAACAGTAATCACTAACTTAATGGCGCATAAAGTTGCTCTGCACGATTAAACATCGCCCAAGAAGTCGCAATAAATTTATCGTTACTAATGGGCACATTGCCACGATGGCTGTGTGTAAAACCGGCTGGAGCAATCACCATAGTGCCTTTTTTAGGGCTTATTTTACGTTGTTGATAATAAAATTCTGTTTCGCCGCCCTCTTCAACATCATTCAGGTAAAACATGTATAACACCACCCGATGAAGCGCCTCATTATGGCCATTCTGTGGATACTGTTCTGAATGCCAATGCGGATATCCACCAACACCTTGCTGATAATGCTGCACATTAATCGTACCACTGCGATACAAATATTTAGTTAATGCCGCTGCTCTTGGCCTACCTAACGAATCAAAATTATCAGGCGTTAACGTTTGCGGTTGACCATTTTCATCTGCTACTTGTACAGAAACCGCTCCCATTAAGGTTAACGAGTATTGGGTAAAATAATCGCTAATATGGGTAAATGTCGCCGCTAAAAGTTCATTTTTTAATTCAGCTAAATCATCAAAAGCATCTAACATTAAATCACGACTGCGCTTTTTCTCGGTATCTACGCCAAAACCTGTATGGCCTGGCCCTACACTCGGATGCGTTTCAAATGCCGCAATTAAGCGATCACATAAATCATTACTTATCGCGTTGGGATATACTTCAATAAAATCCATAGGGAGTGACTATTGTTAATTTATTTATAGTAGTATGCTGCCACGCAATTAAAGTGCCTGTAAAGGGCAATACATAACATAGCTCATTGTTCTTCAAAGTAACTATCGATTGAATATGAAAAAAAACCAAAAAATCGCTGTAGAACAATTAGAAGTGGGTACCTTTATCCGCTTGCCAATTTCCTGGAAAGACCACCCTTTCCTGTTTAGCAGTTTTAAAATTAAAGACGCTGCACAAATTGAACTTATCAAAGGCTTAGGGCTAAAAGATGTTTTTTTTGATCCCGAAAAAAGCGATATTGAGCCTGTAACGTCCGAGAATGCCAACACCTCTAAACCCGACGAGCAGGCCCTCAACGCACTAAAAGAGCAAATGATTAACCAGAAGTCGGCCAAAATAGATGAGCAACAAAAGCTCAAACGAGATTTAAAGAAAACCGAACAACAATTTAATCGCTCAGTGTCGATGATGCGTTCAATGGTCTCTAAAATCAGTAGCCGACCACTCAATGCGGTCAGTGAAGCGAAAGACCTCATCAGCAACATGACCACCATGCTACTCAATAGCGATAATTTAGCCTTACATTTAATGGGCGATGCCAAAAATGATGAGCATATTTATCACCATTCACTCAACGTCGCCATGTTGTGTATGTTAATGGCAAAAGAGCTAGGTTGGAGCCGCGAAGAAGTTGAAACGATTGGTATTGGTGGGTTATTTCACGATATAGGTAAACTCAAAGTTCCGAGTAACATTATCAATAAGCGAGTGCCTCTTACCACACCAGAAGAAAACTTCATTAAACAGCATCCATTAATGAGCATTAACTTTCTTAAACTCGCTGACAGCTTTCCAGACGAAGCCAAACCGTTAATAGCTAATCATCACGAATTTTTAGATGGCAGTGGCTACCCACAAGGGCTAAAAGCCGACAAATTAGACAAGCTGTCGCAGTTAATCGCCGTGGTTAACGAATACGACAATTTGAGTAATGGCACCAACCAAACCAAAGGAAAACCGCCAAGTATCGCCTTGGGGTTACTGTATAAAAACTATAAAAACAAACTCAATACTGAATATATTAGCATGTTAATCAAAATGTTAGGTATTTATCCGCCTGGCAGCATTATTGAATTATCCAGTGGCCAATTTGCCATGGTTATGTCGGTAAACTTGCAAAAGCTATTGTGCCCTAACATTGTGGTTTACGACCAACTGGTACCCAAAGATTTAGCCCCCATCATCAGTTTACAAGATGAAGGCTTAACTATTGTTCGCAGTCTACCTGCCGCAGCATTGCCAGAAAAAATCCATAAATACCTCAATCCTAGAGAACAAATCAGCTTAGGTATTGGCCAAAACTAGTGTGCTGCAGATAAAATAGACTATGTTGAATAGTCTATGTTGAATAGTCTATGTTGAATAGTCTATTTCATCTCTTTAATGAGTGACTTACATAACACCATTTCAGTTTATTTACCCTAGCCAACTCAAGTATTTGAGGCATAAAAAAGCCATCAATCGGCAACAATTGATGGCATTATTTTGTCTAAAATAAGCTACTGCTACAACCAACCTTTCCGTTTAAAGAAAAAGTAGGTTCCTGCTGCACTGGCTAGCATTAATGCCACTGCCATTGGGTAGCCAAAGCGCCAGTCGAGTTCTGGCATAATATGAAAGTTCATCCCATAACTGCTGGCAATTAACGTAGGGGGTAAAAATACTACCGCCGACACCGAAAATATCTTAATGATTTTGTTTTGTTGCAAGCCACTGAATCCCATCGCTGCATCCAGTAAGAATTGTAACTTGTCGAAAATAAACTGGCTGTGTGGCATCAATGATTCAATGTCAGATAGCATCTCACGAATGTCTTTCAAGTTTTCATCTGACAATCGGTCACGATAATAACGTTGCATATAACGTAATGAACGCTGAGTATCCAACAAACTCAATCGAATTTTACCGTTCGAATCTTCTTGCAAGGTAATCAGTTTAAAAACACCGTCAAGCTCTTCGTCATTAAATACTTGCTCGCCAACATTTTCTAAAATACTATAAATATCTTCAATTAAGTCAGATAGATAATCAACTTTCAAAGTAAAGAGCTCTAACAATAAGCCTTGTGGAGTGGTAATATCCAAGCGCCCTAAACGTAGGTAATTACGCAGTAAACGAATAAGGCCGACATCTTCTTCACGTATTGTTAGCAAAAAACGTTCTCGCAAGTTAAACGACACGTTCACTGCGCGTACATCTGAACTCACCCGCTGTGGAAACAACGAGTTAATGTGTAAACCGTCTTGGTTTTGGTAAAAACGCGCCGAAGCCTCAATTTCTTTAATATCTTCTTCGTCAGGTACTTCTTCAGCAGAGAATAGCCTCAACCATTGACGCTCTTCGTCGTCGGGTTTTAATAAATCTAACCACAATGTCGACTCAGGCACTTTATCGCCCACACTCAATTCGGTGGTGATTAATTCTCTATTTTGATAGGCGTATGCAGTGATCATCGCTCCCCCAAAGTCCGTTAGGCTATTACAAGCATAACAAACAAAAACACTCAAAAAGTGGCGCTAGTTTACTCAACTACAAATGAATGAAAAGTAAAATATTCAACTGCGCCAAAAATCGTACCAGTTAGATAATTTGATCGGTAATTTGCTAAATAAGCCATGAGCTAAGCCGTTATATAAATCCAAATAAAACGTTGCAAAGTTCACCGCCATTGACACGATTTAAGCATCAGTAAATTGATATAAAAATCTGCGTAAATTAATGTCACTCTGCAAGCTATTGAACCCAAAGTTCACACGCAACACTAGATCCAACAACATGTTAGCTCGCTTTACTCGCTAACTCACCAAAGCATAGCACGCGTTAAACCTAGACTCGCTATTATCTTCGCTCATAAAAAAGCGCCCAAATAGGACGCTGTTGTAACAACACCAATTAAGCTTAAGTTATTCGCCTTTTAAGCGACGGTCTAATTGGTCTTTCAAATTGGCTGGCACGCCTTTAATCAAAATAGTGTCAGATATCGGATCATAAATAACCCGTTCACCTAAATGGCAGCCATCAAAGCTCAAGGTCACTCCGCCACCTGTGCCTGAAAACTTCTTCAAGCTGCGTAGACTGGCTTTATCGGCCGGAAACTCATCGTCTAACTCATAACTGCCGCCACACGCAAAATCATAAAATGAATCCATACCAGAATCAGCTAACTCATCGGCTAAATCTTTAACTTCAATCACATCACCGGAACCTGCGCGTTCAGAACAATAATCAAATACCTTGTTACGACAATCTTGGCGTTCATCTTTGGTAAGCTCACTACCTGCGACAAAATCTTCAACTGCATGGATCAGGGTTTTGTTTTGCGCCTTAATGTTAACGCCTTCAACACAGCCCATAAAGTCTAAAAAGAAATCGGCAACTTTACGGCCAGCACGACCACGAATAAACGAAATATACTTACGCGAGCTTTTATCGGCCTGCCATTCAGTTAAATCAATGCGCGCAGCTAATTGAATATTGTTTAAATCTAAATGGTTGTTTTGCGACAATTCCATGTCATCTAATACTGTCATCGACGACTTAGCGCTTAATAACGCCACAAATAAATAGTCGCTCGTCATGCTGGTGTAGCAAGACATCAACAAAAAACCGCCTTGGCTAAAATCGTACTTGGCCAGTTCTTGTTGCAACAGTTGGCTCGCTTGACCACTAAACTCAACAAAACCTAAATCGCCTTTGCGATAACCGGTTAGTGCATCAGAAAATTCACTGTTGGCTTCGCCATCATCGCCATGGGTTCCAAAAAAGCCAAACCCCTTACCCGCTTTACCCGAATAGGTTTGATGTAACTCTTCTAACATGGTTTCAACGGCGTGAGTATTCAACAACGGTTGCGGGCGTAAACGACAACGCATTTGCCCCTGACTGTCTTGAGAAATTTCGTGAATAATTGCTTGCTCAATACTAATGCTCATAAACCTTGTTAATCCTAGTCTGTCGCAGATGATAATTTAAAAAAGAATGATATCAGACCAACCGTATAAATCGAACAAGGGTTTACAATATTCCTCACATACAGCGAATAAAACTTGAGGCGAGCGACGGCTAAATCCGTTATTATGTGCAGCTAATTCATTATTTATTGAAGTTTTCTGACTATGGCAATTCAATCTAAATACACAAACACTCAAGTTGAAGCACTTATCAGCGAGCTGCTTGCAGTACTAGCTAAGCATCAAGCACCAACCGATTTAAGCCTAATGGTTTTAGGCAATTGCGTGACCCATTTACTCGACAAAAAAGTCCCTGGTGAATCACGCCAAAAAGTTGCTGAGCAATTTGCCAAAGCCTTAACACAGTCGGTTAAGTAATCGACTAAATAAAATTTATCACTAATGCTAACAATCAGTTACACTGAAAACAGTCTGTGATAATAACGTAGGAATACGAGTTAACATGATCGAGCGCAAAAAGCAGCAAATGACGCGTGATAAAGTGTCACGCTTAGTTAATTGGGGTCACTGGTTTGCCTTCTTTAATGGCATATTAGCGATGTTAATTGGCGCTCGATATATTGGCAGTGTCGGCTACCCAGAAACCATTATTGGTTGGGCTTACCTGTCAATCAGCACCATAGGTCATTTTACCTTTTTGGCCTTTATCGGTTACTTAATTTTTATTTTCCCGATTACCTTATTATTACCTTACTCCAAAATTTTACGTGGTTTTGCTGCATTTATCGCCTCACTTGGTTTATATGCCCTACTGTATGACACCATTATTTATGACGACTACGGTATCCATTTAAGTCCTTTTGCGTTCGACTTAGCCTGGCAAGATCTCAATGCGCTATTACACAGCACTTCATACATAGTGACACCTATCGTCATTGTGATTGTTGAGCTTACTGCGGCCAATTATCTGTGGAAACGCATCGACAAAATTCAGAAAAAACAATGGGGCAACAAAGTGGTGTTGTTTGTCGGTATCTGTTTTGTCAGCAGCCATTTATTTCATATTTGGGCCGACGCGACCAATATGACTGAAGTCACCCGTTTTGACGACGCCTATCCAGTGTCATACCCTGCGACAGCACGCTCGTTCATGGAAAATCACGGCATTGACAGCAGCATGCAGTCAACAGAGTCTCGCAACACTAAATCACGTAAGCTGAGCTATCCCATCAGTCCGATGCAATGTATTGCAGACAGCCAACCCAATATTATGGTTATCAGCATAGACAGCCTACGAGCAGACATGGTCGACAGTGTCACTATGCCGTTCTTAAGCCAGTATCGTATTCAAAATCAGCGCTTTATGAATCACTATAGCGGTGGCACCGACTTTGAAACCAGCATGTTTACCCTCATGTATGGCTTACAAGGCAACTACAGCGATCGCAAAGAGTTTGATAGCACCAGCCCAATATTAACCAACACGTTGTCACAGCAAGGCTATCAATTAGCCATGTTTGCGCCTGAAAATGATCAATACGCTGCTAATAGCGCAATGTTCATCGGTATAAACATTCATATCAGCGAAGGCGATAATGGCAGCGCAGATGCCGATATCAACACCATTAATGCGGTGAATGCTTGGCAGCCAAAACAAACACAACCGTGGTTTGCCTTAGTTAATCTTACCGCACCAAAAGATTACGACACCCCAGTCGGATTTTTAGGTGTACAAACCATCAAACCGCACATGCCATTAAAGCCTGCGCAAAAGGTGCTGTTTAATCAATATCGTCAATCACTTAACTTTATCGACCAACAACTGGCTAGCCTACTCAATAACGTGAGTGATGATACCATTGTGCTCATCACTGGCACTTACGGCCAGGTCTTTACCAGTAATACCAGTGACGCCCGCAGCGATTTATCGCCAGGTAATGTTAAAGTGCCGCTGATAATCCATTGGCCCGACAGCCATGGTAATAAAGTGAATTACCGCACCAGCCATTACGGCATAGCGCCAACCTTGCTAAGCCATGTGTTAGGTTGCACCAATCCAAGTACAGATTACAGTTCAGGCCGCAGTTTGTTAGAACCTAATAATGAAACCTGGGTTTACATAGGCGACAGCCGCCGCTTTGCCATTTACCAAAAAGCTGAAATAACAGTATTGGATCGTTTCGGTAAATACCGCATTTACGATTTAGACTATAAAAAACGTTTAGATAAGAAAATGAGCGCACCAGAATTAATCCAAGTCATGCGTGAAGGCCGTAGACTTTATAATCAATAAGATATTTTATTACTAATAACATATTTAGCTTAAAAGATTGTAAACGAGCGAACTATTCATCAGCTTGCTTGCTTATGCATAGATAAGGTCGACGATTTTATTAAATGGATAGTTTATAATCAATCGATAACCGACTGATAACTAACTACTTGCGTAAACAAATCGCAATTGATACAGTAATTATCCACTTAGTAACCCCCAAGGCTCACAGCCATGCTAAGTGATTGGCATTTATGATGATATTTTCATTATATCTGAAGTCAAACTAAGTAATTTCGGTATGTAGCGCAGCCCGGTAGCGCACTGTCATGGGGTGTCAGGGGTCGGAGGTTCGAATCCTCTCATACCGACCAAATTAAAAATAAAAAATCCTGTACGCATCAACTGCTTACAGGCTTTTTTGTGTCTAAAGATAATACGTGAATTTTATTAATCCGGTCAAACCTTCTACTCTACAATTACAACTTACGTTATTTCTGTCATAACTTTTTTTAATGTCTAAATGTAGCGGGTCGCGAGGTTTGAGAAATGAAAACGGGTGGTTTGAGACAGGCAATATCGTATATTTCTCAAACTGAGTGATGTCACTTGGTTTAAGACAAATCAAAAATACATCAATTGAATAACGTTTAAACCTGCCTTAAATCGATTGTAACCAACGAAGTTTAACCGTCCCAGCACCGCAGGTGCGAATACCAACTTTTTGTTAGGCCGCTATTTAAGAGCAGCTTCGATTTTTTCGGTATCTAAGTACTTCTCAAATGCACCCAAACTTTGAGAGACAGATGATTCTGTCATTAACTCTTGCATTGCCACTTTCCCTACAATACTGAATGCAGACTCAAATGCTGTTGAATTTTCTTCAATAGCCTTCTTGGATATTTCTTTGCAATCTTTAGTTATTAATCTAGTAATAAGCTCTCCAACATATTTATTCATTTGATCTAAGTTAGCATCTGAGACATTTGAATAAGGTTTTATAGTGCTATGCTGGGACATACCAAAGTAGATCCATTTAGCTAAATTCTTCCTTTCTTTTCCATTCATTGAATCTGTTAAACAGACACCTAACTGCTGCGTTGCAGAGACTGTGCTTGCTAATGTATGCGGGCTCATTACAGCTGCTATTAAAATAATAGTGGAGATTAACTTCATAATGCTTTCCTTATTGATTGCCTAACGCCCCTCTAATAAGTGAACCAAGTGCTGGCGGGCGATTTGCTCAGTAAATGGCATGACAGCCTTGGTGAGTCTGAATTTAAAGGCTTGTTATACGCAACTTTCAGCTTTAGGTCTAAAGTAGTTTTTTGAGGCTGGTAATAGCAAAAAAATCATTGCAAATAAGGGGATGATATATATTCCCAATATCGGATAAATTCTAAATGCCTCAAACAGAGAAAGATCGTAAAAATACTGGTCATAAGCCTTCCAAAGCCAAAAAAGAGGTAATCCACCAGTCCCTATTAAACCAATAATCAAAGATTTTTCATCTCGCTTTTTCAAAGCAGAAGCAACCCAAAAAAAGGCTACTCCAGCAATTAACTGTGAAACTGCAGTTGATGGCCTAGCATCTACGACGAAAATCATCCATGCAGCAAGAGTAATGCTGACTCCTGAACTCAAGTAAAGCAACATTAAAGTCATTTTGGCAGAAAAAGGCATTTACAAACTCCTTGTGTATAACGCTTTAGTATTTATGCGTTGCGCTGTTTGCATGGCACAAACCGCTTGTTGGACGTGGCCGATGCCGAGTCCAGGTTAATGGGTAAGCTTTATGCTAAAGGAATTTGCTTTTTTTGATGCTAGCTCTGGGCTGAAAACAATTTCGAATTGATTATGTGGCTTGACTTGTACGTGTTTCATTGAAATTCCCTTGTCATTGTGGTGTTCCATCACATCTCTTTTATGTCTAGCTGATTCAATGAGGATAATATACTCGATTGAGTCTGCATTTAGCTCTGCGTTGCGGCTTAGTTCAACGCTTAGGATAAGAACGCGGCTTCGCGCGGCCTATCCTTATTTGTATGTTTAATTACTTATAAAAGATAGCTATTAATTTTTGATAACCATAGACATCACAAGACCTGCAATCATTCCTTGCGTGGCGGCAACTGCAATACGAACGAGCATCATCGGCTCTGTTATAGAGCTGTAAGTATAAGCTAATGAGCCCTCGTCTATTTTAGCCACAATACCAAACAACAAACCATATATCACACAAACGAAAACCTTTTTAGGTGAAATCAACCATTGATAAATAGCTACGAAAACACTAGAGACAATCAACACCCCAACAACATGATCTATAGGGGAAGCAGTCCCCTGCCTTAAAGCATCAGTTATTTCTCGGTAAATTGGCCTGATGCCAAGTTCTCTAAAGATACCTTCCAAACCAAACCATGCCAAATAATCCAGTCCTGTCCATGTTAAAAAGACCAAAGCTATCGCAGCTATATATTTACCAAACACTTTATACTTTTCCACTAAACTCTCCTGAAACATAACGTTTTAATATTTGTGCGTTGCGCCGTTTGCATGGCACAAACCGCTTGTTGGACTTGGCCTATGCCGAGTCCAGGTTAATGGGTACGCTTTATACTATAGGAATTTACTTTTTTTGAGGCTAGCTCTGGACTGTAGAGCAGTTTGAGTCAATTGATATCGAGTAGTGGGTAAGTTTTTCATTGAAATTCCTTTTCATTATGGTGTTCCATCACATCTTTTAAGTCTAACTGATTCAATGAGGTTAATACACTCGATTGAGTCAGCATTTGGCTCCGCGCAGCGGCTAAGTTCAACGAGACTGTAGAATAACTCTAACAGCCAAATTCAATTAAAAAACGAGCTCTTGAAATCAATCCTAAGCGCTTTTAAGACACTAGGTAATGCATTTGGAACCCAGAAAAAAAGCTGTTTTTCTTTAAAATGAGTAACTCTACAGCCTCAACGCCTAATTAACAGGCAAAAAAATGGTTGGTAAAAATACGCGACGAAGGAGCAAATACCAACTGTTATTTGTCCTTATTTATTAGCTTTTTAGGAAGAGGTATTGTGCACAACTCTTTTCCAAAGAGATCGCCAGATATATACTCTGTCAAATAACCAGAAATACCACATTGTTTTTGTATTCCTTCGATAATTGAGACATGTATATAATTTTTATTATTTATTGAAACTATATTCATTGAACTAGGTGAACCGCCTCCGCAACGATCAGAACCGAAAGACTCCTCTTTATCTCCATTCAATATTTCTAAATATGGAACTTGTTGTGTTCCTCCAGAAAATCTAGCAACTTCTTCTAAATCACCATCATTATCAATATCTATCGACAAAAAATTTTGTGTATCTCTTGTTCCTGGGAAATTAAATGGAATATCTACTTTTACCCAGTTTTCTCCTTGATCTATTCCTTCGGAAATTTGATGGCAAACATTAACTGCCTGAACAGATGCACTAAGCATAACCAATACAAGGGCGACTGATAACTTCATTACTCTGCCTCAACGCCCAATTAACGGGCAAAAAATTGTTGGCTAAAATAAGTGAACGTAGTGAACAAAAAGCCAACTTTTTTTGTCCTAATTTAATGACTTGTAATATTTTTATTGCATCAAGTTCATATGTTTTACGCTTTGCAGTTACTCTAACCAATAGAATCGATTAATTTCTATACTTATTTGAATGCTGCATGCTAATAAGAAGAGGGCTACCGAGAACAATCATAAAGAGTATAATGAAAACAACAAACGAATAATAAGATATAAAGAGCATTAATACTACGGTTAGCAGTAAAGGCACTATTAATGCTGTAAAAGCGTAAATAAGCTTTGTAGTTAAATTTGAATTACTTTTAATAGACAAAATCATTCCAATGCTTATGGCTAGACTTATAAGCAGAGGCAAAAAGAAAAAAAGAAAAAGTAAGCCCCAAAAAAATCCAATTGGATTTCCTACCATAAAATGCTCCTTGCAATAATCAATTGGGTCATGCTCACCTCAATGTCAGACATAATCTAACTCTACCAAGGTATTCGCTAATTGTGGATAACACAAAAATATAACGTTTTAGTATTTGTGCGTTGCGCTGTTTGCATGGCACAAACCGCTTGCTGGACTTGGCCGATGCCTAGTCAAAATTAATTGGTATGCTTCATGCTATAGGAATTTGCTTTTTTTGATGCAGGCTCTGGGCTACAGAGCAGTTTTGAATTGATTATGAGGCTTGATTTGTATGTGTTCAATTGCAATTCCCTTGTCATTCTGGTGTTCCATCACATCTTTTTTAAGTCTAACTGATTCAATGAGGTTAATACACTCGATTGAGTCAGCATTTGGCTCCGCGCAGCGGCTTAGTTCAACGCTGCAAGCAACTGCAGCTGTAACGGAACTTGTGCATGCACGAATATTTTACCGCACATACACAAGTGAAGAGTAAGCTGTCAGATTGACTTGCTTTGCATTACCCAATAACTCTCTGATTCTTTAAGTACGCATATAAAACCATGCTTCCAGGTACATTAAATATGATCACAAATAACGAAGCTAGCATGGAACTCACAACCCCCAGTTTCTTCCGTTTAATGAAAATGACAACAAGTGCAAAAGCAACCAACAATATACAGGCCGCCACTAAAAAAATGGATGCTGAAAGCCCGAGATACCAGATGATACTTCCTTGCTCAGTGGCCGGAAAAAACATTACTGCAACCAATAAAACCCAGAAGACAATAATTAGCCATTTCCATATAGGGGCAATCAATAGGTTTTTATTATAATTTGATTGATAAAACATTGCCTAAACTCTACTGATGCTTAACAGCGTATTAGCTAAAATTTCGATAAACATCCTGAGAAGCCAACCAAAACCCAGCATCTATACCACTTTAATTATTAATAATTTTAGTAACTTATCAGCTTAATAAGCTAAAATCAATCACGTTTTAGTTCGAATGAAGCGAGAATTTTAGTGTCACGATGATGCTCACAGAATGCATGCAGCAGTAACATTTTCATCTGGAAAAATAAAAAGATCGAGGGTGATCAACAGTTGGTATTTGAGGGGGAGCAAAAGCCATACGATATTCAAAGACACATCTTACTAAATACTACTCAACAGATTCAATGGCTTACGCATGATTTGACTGTGTTGATATTGATTGGTTTTGATAGGGTTGAGAAAACAACAACACAACCACCTAAATTTTTCATATGTAGTGAAGCACTGCGCTTTCCTACCCCCGCAGTGAAGTTAGCCAGAAGGACCCTGTCCTAATTCTCTCAGCAAATCAATAACCTCTGTCATAATATCACCTACTTTTGCATCCAACTTAGTTGAATTATGGTCATTTAAACGTTGTGAACAAATCCATTTTTGGCTTATAGCTGCTGACGATGGAGTATTTTTAAACTTAGCAAGCTTTATGACAAATAGAGTCCCTAAATGTCCAAGCATCATATCCTCCGCAATGTATCTTTAGTTGCAAATAACATCAATCGGATGATTACCTTGTTCTACGTAACATTGGCTAGCAAATACGTTCTTTTGTCTATCAAAGGAAATCTGTGCCAATCGACTCTCTATGTCGTCAATCCTTGTTATACGCCATTGCCTATATGTGAAAATAATAGCCAAAACAGTTATAGAACTTCCCACAATCGTGAATATGCTTGCCATAAAACCATGATCTAATGCGTTCAGGTAAGTCAACATGTTGGCTCCATATGCACCTATTATCCACCCAGCCAAAAAGACACAAAGAACAACCCAATATTCAACTTTACCCATGTAACTCAACTCCTTGTTATGTCTAGCAACAATCACAGATGAGTGATAAAAAATCAACTTATATTAATCTGTAGGTACTAAGGTCCATATAGTAAATTATTCATAATTGTCCTACGATTTCTATCTCAGCCCTTCTCAACCAGTACACATTGGACTTCTTACTATCGACCCCCACAAGGCCCACTGCCCTTTGCAGACGTACTGCGCTCTAATGGCCCGTATACATTGCGGTGTTAACCGAGTAATCATCTGTTCGAACTGCCTTACTTCTAGTGGGGGCGTTATCTCGACTACTGCCGAACGACCGTAAACAATCACCTCGCCTAACTTGTAGCACTGGCTTCTGCTTGCGAACCCTTAACCATATTCTTGATGGGCCCAATAGTTACCCCAGCGTGTTAACCCATGACGCAACGCCTTCATGTTCAGCGTCACTTGCTGCAGCTGCCGCTGCTGCACATTAATCTTCATCATTATTCTTGACCATTACTCTTCATCATCAATCATTGCCCTTATTTCATCAATCCCTAACTTAAGCACCCGGGCGCATATTGCCGAAACATCATCAAATGGCACTCTCACATCACCCCGCTCCCAACGCTGATTAATTCCAAGCTCAAAATCTGGGTCACTTTTATGGTCACTTTTTAGGGGGTTAGACTATGACAACTCTGTGATTACAGGCTTCAGAGCTAGCTTTCATGGCTCTGCCATGGGGCCGGAAATTAGAATCCTCTCCTAACACAGGAGGATACCGACCAAATCTAAAATAAAAAGCCTGTACGCATAGAATGCGTATAGGCTTTTTTGTGTTTAAAAACAAATGTGAATTTTATTAATCCGGTCAAACACCAAACTTGTATCCTTTTTAATCTCAACATCCATCGGCGTTATATTTAGCTCCCTTTGTGCATAATAACGCTACAACGTTCGCATGCCCTTGCTGCTTGGCGCGCATTAAAACGGTTCGACCTTTATTATCGCGTAAATTGACATCTGCACCTTGGGCTAATAACAACTGCATGATGCCGATGTGCTCCTTGTCGGCAGCGTAGAACAATGGCGTAAAATGCTTATTATCATATCGATTGACCTCAGCACCATGGGAGAGGAGTGTTTGCACTATATTGAGCTGAGCTTTTTCTGCCGCAGCCATTAATGGTGAAAAATCATCACTGTTTGTGCCATTAACATCAGCTCCGTTATCTAGTAAAAGACTAATAGATTCAATATCGTTATGCTCAATGGCCAGTAATAGTGGCGTCATCTTACTTTCAGCGCTTTGTAACTCAGTTTCAGCGCCATGTGAAAGCAATAAACTCACCATTGCCACATTGCTAGTGGCAACCGCATATAACAAAGGAGAGGTGCCGCCATTATCTTTGATATTTATATCAGCGCCATAGTTGAGTAATAACGTGACTATATTTAGGTGCGATCGATTTGCCGCCCAGTTAAGTGCGGTATGGCCTGTTCTGTCTTTTAAATCCACACTGGCACCTTGTTTAAGCAGTGTATTAACCACGTTTTCATGACCACTCAATGCCGCAAGCATCAATGCTGTTCGCCCTATTCTGTCTGTTGCTCTGGCATTTGGGCTTGCTCCTTGCTTGAGTAATGCTTTTACCGCTGGCTCGTCGCCAAATGCGGCTGCATGAAGTACTCCTTTGCGCTGCTGGTTAATCATCGCGCGTGTTTTGACGCTTTTTACTGATGCATCAACCGATGGTGCATTACTCTGTGCATCGCTATTTTGTTCGGTTGGTTTAGTCTGTACTGGAGACGTATCAGCTGGAGTCGTCTCTATTGATTCAGCCGGAAACCGTGGCGGATGTTGATATTGCTGATGTTGTGGGTAAGCCGAGTCTCCCTCGCCGCGGTAGCCAGGAAAACCTACATCTGCACCACTTTTGCGCTGGTTATCTATGATTGATGGCTCTTTTGATTGACTCTCTGGATTGTTGATTATGGGTTGAGTATCAGATACAACCTCCTTCCCACCACGATAATTGGGATCACCTTTGCCAAGCTTGGGCATATTTTTTTGGTAATCGTGACCTATTGCCGGTTTTTTAGCACTTTGCTTAGGCGCTGGCGGGGTTACTGCTGGGTTTGATATTACTGGCGTGACTGGCACTGCCGACGTTACTGCCGGAGTTGTGATGGCAGGCGTGACAGCTGGCGTAACTAGCTCCGGCGTGGTTGCAGTAGCCGGTGGAGTTGTAGTTGAGGGTTGAGTTGGATCGCTGTTTTCTTCAGCGAATAATGAGCTTATCGCCGAAGATAAAATAATGGCCGAGACAAAGATTATTCGTATGATGCACATTTGCTATTCCTATCTTCTAAGTCCGTAAAGACCGTTAATAACAATATCAATTAGGTTAAGTTAAAAGGAGAGAAACAAAAGTTCTCCCCTTTGATTCACCTGCTAATCCTTAATTATCATCTACGGATTTTTGTTGTTGCGGTGGCAGTATCGTTATCACTATTAAGATCGCCTTCTGCTGTCACCGTCGCCGTCCAGCTAACAGCGGACGTTCTGATGATGTTGGCTGTCCAACTTGCATTTAATGAAATCGTATCTCCTTCAGCCAAGTCGCTGAAAGCCATCGGCGGCAGTTCAATAACCACTCCTTGGTTAGTGACTCCAGTAATGGTTACCTCACCACTGACACTACTGGGTTTAAGATTGCTCACATCGACAACCATTGCCACCGTTTGATTAAAGGACACTGTAGCTGATGCTGCAAAAGCAGTCAGTGCAACATCGACATCAGTATTTACCACAGGAACTTCGCCTTCATATTCGATAATGAGCTGTGCGTTATATAAGGCTGTTGATTTACTATCGCCCTTAATGTAAACCGCAAGGTCAAAATCTGACGTCATCGGTAAACCATTGCTGGTAACCGCCGGTTCGCCGTCCTCAGTGACAATAGTGACATACTCATTTGCCGTCACATCAACCCAACCTCTACTGGTTGCCAGCGGAGATATCTCTCCCTCTTCCCAATCCAGTAAATTGATCACTGTGGTCGTTGGCGTACCGACCTCATACTTAATATTTTCTTTGGCAAAAGGCGGCGCGCTACATTCAATTAACGGGATCTCAAGTCCAGGCAAGTCTTGACCAAACTTATTAGGTTTAAGTCTCCAACGGGGGCCTGAGACAAGCTCACCGAGTGACGCATTTGGCAATGCACTACCGATGAAATCCTGAATTTTTGGGTCAGGATTGACATCATAAGACCATTCAAATGGGTCACGATTGATGGTGGTATAGTAAGCATTAGAATAGCCACCAGCGAGATCTGATGAGAATGCATAAGGGTGCTCTGCAGCGCTTTCACCTGGTGTAGCCAAAGGGTCCAGTGCTTTAGGGGTATTCTTTAATATTGTACCGACACCGATAAAGGATGGATCGAAAGCGCCACTTTCAGTATCGATTATATCGCTGTCGCCTTCATAACACGGAACAGTACTTTTCCATACGGCTGCGTCACCATCACCTTCAATTCTATAGGAAGGCTTACGCCCTGTTGCAGCTTCATTTTCCAAGTCTTCTGGACGAAGTTGGTCATTAGGGTTATTGGTGATCCAGTGATTAACCACAAGCTCTGCTCGAGTAACGACAAAGTTTTCCGTCGATGTTTTCCATTCTTCAGGAAGCGCCAACTGGGCATACATGCGGATATCGTTCGGCCGTTTATGTATTCCGCCCCAACCATAAAGTGGCTTACCATCATCTTTAAGCTGCACGGAATAGTCACTGCTTAAGGCGATGTTATCGAGCATGTTGGTCTTGTCGTTAGGAAACATTTGGCACCCTTCAGGCTGACCATCTGTTTCACAGGGTATCGCATTGGTTAGGCGATAGGCTTGTTGTCCACCCACTAACACTTGAACATTATCATCTAGTGGCGCGCCAGCGCAGTCATACGACAGAGTGCCGTCTGGGGTTGATATAATGGCTTGGGTACCGTCTGGGCTGGCAAAAAAGTATGGGATGGTCTCATAACAACTAAGCGCATGCTCCATAACAGTATAATGCTCTGTTTCACATTTTACCGAGGTGCCACCGAGCCCTTGACACCATGTTCCTAATGGTGGTTTTACCTTGTATTTTTCGGTGGCGGCATTGGCAACTTGAATACCAATCACCCCTCCGCCTTCGTCAATATTACCAACGAATCCTTCGAGGTAATCACCATTGCGCGCTTTGGGCTGCGCGCCCAGAAAATCAACCACATAAAAGCCAAACTCGCTATCCACTGGATATAACATCACACCCGACTTGTCGAGAAGCGCTGGATTATCATCAGGACAACTCACTGGGCCAAGGCCACAAATGATCGTTTGGTCATCTGCGAAGGTCACTCCATTCAACCCTCCCAGTACGTCATTAACAGAAAACACATGCACTGGCGATTCATAAGCCACCGCACTTCCTATTGAGGCCAGCAATGCTAAAGAGATAGCAAGGGCAATCGGCCTTTTATTAAAGTATTTAACAAATAACATAACAACCTCCTGTAATTATTGTTGGGGTTAAACTAGTTAGACATAACGACCTCCTGGATTTATTTTTAACCAAAACACGTCAGCTCAGTGTCAACACCTACACGCACTGCAAATTAACAAACAGGTCGTCATTCGATGATGAAATGAATGACAAGTAAGTAATAAGTAGTAGGTTATTTTTACGGCTACATAATGCTATGTCTCACTTTTACAGCACTCGAGATATTTACTTATGCGCCTGCTATTAACCATAGAAAAATCATGGTTAAATTCAAGAGGCAAAAAATCATAAAAGTAACGCTAAACACGTTTTTGGCGGGGGAAATCCTTCAACATCAATCTATTAAAATAATACGGGGTCAGATCAATAAAAAGTCATATTTTCATCGTTACTACTCAATAAGTTAGCGTCGTAATTCTTTAGAATGACACCTGAATAAAAATAGCACGATCGGACGAAATAGGCTGTATTGACTAGTAACATCGAAATGAATCAGAGGATGACATTATGGAGACAAAAACCACGTTTTAGATACTACCAAAAGGTTATATTGAAGCGAAAACAGGGTGATTTTAACGAATAGATCATACTAAATAATTATTTATTTTTATAACTTATAACAATAAATACCTACAAAGTGATACTAAATCATTTTAAGTTTGGTGCGCATTGTTAATGGTCAAATACACACTTTAGATAACAAAAATCATAAGGGGAGTACAAGTTGCAGATTGAATAAAACCACCGTTTTGGAACTGTCACTCCGATGTAAGCATCGATAGTAACTTCACCAATAGATGGACGGGGAATAAAGTGCGGTGATACGCATTTATAGTCAACAGTCGCATCGCGAATTAGACGGTAAGGTTAATATCAATGCGTCCTAAATGATTTTACGCATTTAAGACGCTAAAATGGCAATACTAGGGCAACGTACATTAGACAGACATATATTATTGAGCAATGTCACTAATTTGTATCACGGGATGGGTATTTGTGAAATTAACTATATCTGCCGCTATCACAGCTTGATGTGGGCCAAATGATTGTTTAAATGTTTCTACAGATTCAAATGTAAGATGACCCATTGCGATGTAAATAGGAGGCTCACCGGGTACAACACTAGCAAGGCCAAGGTCTGCACTGGCTGAAATAAGTGCTTCCCCGACTAAATCTGCAACAAGTGGTAAATGGGTTTTACAGTAGTAATCCATATCGAAAGTAGCACTTTCACTATTTGGGTACAATACACTGACTTTAATCATGACATTCTCTCTTTTGTTAATCGTTAAGTTCTACAGTATTCAAACATAGTGGCGACAGGTTAACACTTTGGCGAAAACCTTATCTACACAATGCCCAGTCACCATATCGTTTTTTAAAATTGTTGCTCATGCTCATTGCTTCGTTTGCAAAGTGTTAGTTACATTTAATGAGGCTAGTCTACGCAACAACTTGTATAGGTACTTATCAAAAAGGCTCAGTTGATGGTCACTTTAGTCCAAAACGAATTAACGCGACCTCCATTGCTACATATTAAGGAATTGCCGTTGCTACATACTAAGGGATTGCCGTTGGCGATACTCAGACGGCGAGCAACCGATATGTTTTTTAAACACACGATTAAAGGTTGATATAGATTCAAAGCCTGTTTGAAAAACAATGTCGGAAACCCGAGAGCTTGGTTCGTCTAGCAAACTAATGGCTTTATCAATTTTTAATTGGCTGATATGTTTTTTAGGGGACTGTCCATAAACCTCGCCGAATTTTCGTTTGAAGCTCGACACACTCATATGGCACAACGCGGCCAATTCTTCGATGCTTACATCACTGAATAAGTGATGCTGGATAACTTGTTCGAATTTGACAAAATTAGGCTTAAACATCGATGCTAAAAAATCTAATTCTGATGGGGCTGACACCTTTTGGGTCATCAACAACACAAATTCACGTAACTTGGTTTCTATCATCAAGGGCGTTGCCAAATCAGGTGTGTCGAGCAATATAGAAATACTGTCCCGAAAATGTGTCAACAATTGGTCCACTTCTACTTGCTTTAAGTCGTAATCGACTTGATAGTCCGATTGGGTGAAATCGAAATGGAATAAACGTTGAAAAATATCGGGAAACAAAAAAACACCAATCACCTCACCACGGCCTTGCTCTAACTGGCCACTTACGGTTTCATAGAAATAATTGACGCATTTGGCAAGCAAGCCAATATCACGGTTTACCGTCAATACTCCTGTTGCAGTACGCACCTGGTACTCACCTTCGGTAAAAAAAGCAAAACATGCTTCGTTAGATGCAAATTCTCGAGCAAAACGCTTAAAAGCTGGAATAGTAAGTTTTTTAAAAACAACATGACCTTTGTATTCAAGTGTTTTCTCAATAGAGGAACCCTGCATGAATAAACAACCGCATAATTGAACAGTCGTTAAAGTATGTAATACAGCTGTCTTTTACGCCAGAGGTTTGTGGTTCAAGACCTAACCTTAAACGAAAAATCGCGCCATAAGTGTTGGATAACAAGGCGCAGTTTCTTATAACTCACAGCGCATTCGTTACCTATATCAAGGTAATGAATACTCTATAAAAACTGATTTTTAATCGTTTAATACTCTTGTTCTGAAGTTAATCATTTAACACTTAACCTAGAAAAATGAGCTTCAAACAATACATTTCAATCTTCAAAAAAGACTCCCGTAATCAATATTTAAAGGGTTAGGTATTAGTGATAAAATGAACAGGATCATTTTGCTAACTGCATTACCTGACTGAGAGATAATAAACAACATCATGGTATTACCTGTACTCTATTCGTTGAGAAATTGTCCTTACGCAATGCGCGCCAGACTGGCTATTTATGCATCCAAACAGCAAGTAAACCTGCGCGACCTAGTGTTAAGCAACAAACCTGCAGAAATGCTTACGGTGTCGCCCAAAGGTACAGTGCCAGTTTTAGTCACCACAGATAATCAGGTCATCGATGAAAGTTTATCCATCATGCTATGGGCTTTTTCACAAACAGACCCTGACGATTATGTTAATAAAGCAACGCCAAACGCGTTAACTGAAATGTTGGCGGTTATTGCGATATTTGATAATGAATTCAAAGGACATTTAGAGAAATACCGCTGCTCTAAACGTTACCATGAACCGTCGCTTATAGAAGATAGACAACAATGCGAGCGTTATCTTGCTGATCTCGAATCAAGGCTTTGCCAGCACTCATATTTAATGTCTGACCAACCAAGTTTGACAGATTTAGCATTAATGCCGTTTATTCGTCAGTTTGCCAGAGTTGAGCGACAATGGTATTTACGATCACCCTACCCCAAATTACGACAATGGCTTAATCACTATTTACAGAGTCGAATGTTCAGCAAGGTGATGGTACAAAACCCAATGTGGTTAGACTCAAAACAAGAAATTGTTTTTGGGGCCAATGTATAAGGCTGGCTTGATAAGCCAGTCATCAAAACTCGCGGCGACAACATTAAAATATTTCGCCTCAGAATATGAACTAACAACCGTCTAAAATAAAAATCATCTCAGATAACAATCATCTAAGTTAAACGTCATCTAAGTTAAAAGTCGTCTAAAATAAAAATCATCTCAGATAACAATCATCTAAGTTAAACGTCATCTAAGATAACAATCACCTAAGATAACAATCGATAGCCTATCAACCTTGTGCATCGCAGAGTAAGTTGGCGTAACGTTCCATTGGAATACTCATTTGCTCTTGTAACGCTTTGCCTTTCGCCAGTAGATCGTGTCTTTTTATCGCAGGAATATCGTTTTTGAACGCGAGCACAATGGTATTGCCGCTTTCGACGTCAAAACTGAGTAATCGATTTTCAAATTCGAGCGCGAGTAATTCATCTAGCTCTTGGCGTAATTCAGCTGACGTATGCCAGATATTGAGCACCAAAACCCCTTGTTGATTGAGTGCATTTTTACAATCGTGTAAGTAGGATGATTGTACTTGTTTCGGCTCCATACCTTGTGAGTTGTATAGATCTGAAAAGATAATATCGCTTTTTATGTCGGTATTTTTAATGTAATTCACCGCATCGTCAATATGAATAGCAAGACGATCAGTTTCAGGTAAGTAAAAAAACTCTTTCGCAGCCTTCGCGACGGCTTCACGGTATTCAACCGCGTGTACCTTCAAATCGGCGAAGCTACTGAGCAATATTTTAGCCATTGAACCTGCACCCAACCCCATGATTGTGGCTGTTGTTACTGCGGGAATAAAAAATAAACCTGCCATCATGGCTTGGGTATAGCCCAGATGTAATCCATTAATATCATTGATTTTCATGCAACTTTGATAGATTTTTCCATCAAAACTGAGAATGCGGCTGTTTCTTGTTTGATAAACATAAATGGGGCCGTGCTCATCTGCTGTAGATGAAATGCAGGTTCCTTTGATATCCATGGTATTTTTGATACCTCTTAAATATGGGGCTGTAGCGGGTAAGGCAGTATAACGGAAAATAAGCTTAGGTCTTTGTTATTGATTTTTATCGTTTAATAAATGAAAGTATTTAGTGAGTAGCCACTTTTATTTGCTACCGTTGTCACGCAACAAAATATGACATTTCACGCTACAGAGTATGAGCTTTAGATCAAAAACCTCCGATTTACAAAAATGAACCTTGCACCGTTAATTTAACGTTAGTCGCTTTTTATCCGTCATCAAGCTTATGCGAAACATTTTATCTATCATTAATGTCTATCGCTAATATCTAACCTAGTAATGTCTAATCTAGTAATATCTAACCTGGTCATCTCTAATCTTATAGTGTTTAACTTTGCTATGCCTTACCGCAGAGTGAATCAATTCACTCTGCTCATGCGCTATTTTTTATCAAACTTGCTGAGACTGTTTTACGGGTTTGAATTAGGGTATATCCACCACTTAATACCACCAGCAGGCTTCCAAGTAAGGTTGCTAAATCTGGCGATTCTCCAAATATAAATATCCCCAAACCTAAGGCAAATAATAAACGGGTATAACGAAAAGGAGAAATAACCGATACATCGCCCGCGCGCATAGCAATTGTGAGGGCATTATACGCCATCACCCCAAACACAATTGCACCGATAATTTGCGCTGCTGCAGTGGAACCAAGTTGTAATGGCTCGTTTTGGTATAATTGTATGGCAATGCCTGCTGGAATTAGCACAAAAAAACCATACACCCCAAGTTGCATATTAGACAACACCGGCGAAGCAGCACGAGTTGCTAAATCGCGGCCCGCAAAACCCAAGGTCGCGACAACTGCAAATAAAGACGTTGCTTCAAAGCCATCAAGACCAGGGCGAATAATCATCAACACGCCACAAAAACCAATCAATACGGCAATCCAGCGTTTAAAACCAACCTGTTCACCAAACAATAAAGCGGCACCTATCATTGCGATTAATGGCGTGGCCTGCAAAATGGCCGATGCACTTGATAAAGGCGTTAGCGTGATAGCCAATGCAAAACAGAAACGACCAATAACTTCGCACACCGCACGGATGAGTATTGGCGTAGACAATATCGCTGGGTGTAAAATTGTTTGCCCTTTACGCCAAGTCAGCAGCATAAAAATCAACATTCCGCCCAATCCAAATAACGCTAAAATCAGACCAATAGAAGTGGTTTCGGCTGCCGATTTAATCAGCATGTCTTCAATAGAAAATGCTGCCATCGCGGCAACCATAAAAAGACTACCTTTAGTATTATTCAAAATAACTCCAACAATGGGTCGATTGTATCCAGCTGAAAAAGCGGAAAAGCTGACGAACTCAGCCGATAAAAATATAAGCCGGCAATGGTATCACTCACCATATGCTATCGAGAAAACATCATTTGTTTACAACTGTGTCTAACTTGAACTTGAACTCAAATCTACACTCAAACTTAAACTTAAAGCTAAAACTAAAACTAAAACTAAAACTAAAGTATTTATCGAAAGTAAGGCTGTTTCAATTCTGCCAATGCTTATGACGCTGCTATTTAATGCGTTACTTGTCTGTGCGTGTAATATCAACTTCACTTGCAAATAGATTGCCCATCAATATTAAAGCCCAGTGCGATAACTCAACACTGGGCTTTATTGACTACACGCAAAATATCAATTTATGGCTTCATGTAACTCTTGATACATCAACTCACGCATCTTAAATTTTTGAATTTTCCCCGTCACTGTCATTGGGTATTGGTCAACAAACTTGATGTAGCGCGGTACTTTAAAATAGGCAAACTTTTCGGTTAAAAAGTGACGAATATCGTCTTCGGTGATGTCGGCATTGGCACGGACCTTAATCCACGCGCATACCTCCTCGCCGTATTTGTCACTCTGCACGCCAAACACGGCAGCATCCTGCACGTCCTTATGGCTATAAAGTTTTTCTTCAATTTCACGTGGATATATATTCTCACCGCCGCGGATAATCATGTCTTTTATACGGCCAACAATTTGCACATAGCCTAATTCATCCATTTGGCCGATATCGCCCGAATGTAACCAGCCTGCGCTGTCGATGGTTGCAGCCGTTTTGACTGCATCATTCCAATACCCTTGCATGATGCAGTAACCTCGACTGCACACTTCACCGGGTTGACCAATAGCAACGACGTCACCAAATTCATTGATGATTTTCACTTCGGTATGCGGCAATGCTCGGCCAACGGTGAGCACTTGTTTTTCGATTGGGGAGTCAATTTCAGTAATGTGATTTAACGGGCTGCATTCGGTTTGTCCGTAACCAATTAGCACTCCTTTCATATACATTAACTCTTGTACTCGGCGCATGACTTCTTCGGGGCATGTGGCGCCCGCCATAATGCCTGTGCGCAATGAGCTAAGATCAAACTGGTTAAATTGTGGATGTTCTAATTCGGCAATAAACATGGTTGGTACGCCATGCAGAGCTGTGCAGCGCTCATTTGCGATTACTTGTAACGTGGTAAGAGGATCAAAAGACTCACCGGGATACACAGCTGCTGAAGCATGAATAACACAGGCTAAACTGCCTAACACCATGCCGAAGCAATGATATAAAGGAACCGGCATACATAACTTGTCAGTTGAGGTAAAGCCCATGGCGTCAGCCACTAAATAAGCGTTATTTAAAATATTGTGATGCGATAACGTCGCGCCTTTAGGGCTACCTGTAGTACCTGAGGTAAATTGAATATTAATCGCATCATGAGTATCGAGAGAGTCAGCAATGGTGGCCAACACATGTTGAGCTTCGTCGTTAACCTCCAGCAGCAAATCATTAAAGTTGAGCATGCCGGGAGTGCGGTCTGTGCCCATTCGAATAACATACTCTAGTTCAGGCAGTGCGAGTGTAGTGAGCTTACCTGCTGTGCTGGTGCTTAACTCTGGCAGCAACTCATTTAACATCTGTAAGTAATCACTGGACTTAAATTTATCGGCACAAATCACCGCTCGGCAGCCCACATTACTCAAAGAGTATTCCAGCTCTTCAGGCCGATAAGCCGGATTAATACACACCATAATGGCACCAATTTTAGCCGTAGCAAATTGGGTTAAACACCATTCAATATTGTTAGGAGACCAAATTCCGACTCTATCCGCGGGCTGAATACCTAGCGTTAATAAGCCGGTGGCAAGTGCATCAACCTTTGCTTGAAACTCACGGTAATTCCAGCGGATTTGTTGATGATGAACGACTACCGCAAGATTGTCTGGGTAAGCACTGGCAATATCATCAAAATATTGACCAATGGTTTTATCGGTAAGCGTCGTTGAAGTGACACCATGATATTCACTTTGAGTAAGCGGTAGTTGTGCTTGATGTTGATTGACCATTAAAGCCTCCTTGCATGTGCTTCGTCATGCTCAAGCTAACCAATTAACGGCCTGACTCACAAGTAAAAAAGCACTACATTAGACTAAAGAGGCATGGTGAGTAATGTTTACAGCAAAGGCTAATATTTACAGTAACGCATTCATTTTTGTCAATAACGGTTTGATGATGATGTCTAAACAACCTTATTAAAACGACTTTTTAACGCCCCCTAAAAACAATAAACAAAAGTGAACGACGAACTGGAGTGATAACCGGAGCGATAATTGAAACGATAGACGAAATCGAAAAATTAACCATAGCCCAAACTAAATACCCAAACACCTAAATACCTAAATACCTAAATACCTAAATACCTAAATACCACCGACTATTAACATTATTACAACAACATCACGTAAGTTAACTACAGAATGGAATTGAAAAACACAAAACTATTAACCACAACCCGCACTAAATCATTTAAATGTTGATCTAGCGCAAGCTTTAGTTAAAAATCGAACAAATACTGATGTTTTTTAATTCCAAGCCGATAGCTTCCTTATACTTATCTAAAAGTGACATTCATCTAATTATTATGCTTGAGACAATTCGCACACTCTTTTCCGTTACAGATGAAAGCCTTTTAGTTGTTGGTGACTTTCAACCTATAGTCGTTTTCATCTCTATCGCTATCGCGGTTTTCGCCTCGTTTATGGCATTACAAGTCGCGTCTCAAGCGGTATTAACGCTCAATAAATATAAACGATACTTACTCACCAGCTGCGGCAGTATTGCACTTGGTGGCGGTGTGTGGTCGATGCATTTTATTGGCATGTTAGCGTTCAGTTTATGCACTCCAGTGAGCTACGATTTCGGCTTAACCGCGTTATCGTTTATTCCGAGTATTGCCGCATCTTGGGTAGCCTTAAATGTCATATCAACAGCCAAACCAAAACTAAGCCAGTTTGTGGTGGGCGGTATATTGACCGGTGCAGGTATTGGCACCATGCATTACGTCGGCATGGCGGCTATGGAAATGGCTCCTCTACTACGTTACGACTTATTCTATTTTGGCTTATCAATAGTTATTGCCATTATTTTGGCCATTGTCGCACTGTGGATACGTTTTAGCTTGAACCATCTAGGTCGCTTTACCTTAAGTGAATTACATAAAAATGCGATTGCGGCGATGGTGATGGGTTGCGCTATTTCCGGCATGCATTACATCGGTATGGCTGCAGCTCGTTTTGTCCGCCCACCAGGATTTGAATTTTCTGAACAAACCACAAAGATGTCACTGTATTTAGGCATTGCCGTTGCCACGATTACGGTGGTGATTATTTTATTGGTGTTAGCCGTCAACATGCTGATTAAATACCAAACCTCGTTACACCAAGCCAAATTATCTGAAGCACGCTACCGCGCGACCATTAGTACCGCCGTTGACGGTATCATTACCTTTAACGCTAAAGGGCGTATTGAAAGCGGCAACCGAGCGGTAGAATTACTCCTGGGCTGGCGACTTGAAGATGTGTGCCACCAAAATATTCGTGACTTTATACCAGGCCCATTTATCGAAGAATTTAACGCCCGTTTAGACAGTTTTTTTAACCACAACATAGCGCAGCAAAAAAGTACTGGCCGCGATGTAGAAGCGCTACATGTTAACGGTACGGTCATTCCGGTTAGGGTATCTATTGGTCATGCATGTATTGAAGGTAAAAGCCTGTTTGTGATGTACATAAGCGACTTACGTCACCGTATTGAAATGCAACGTGCACTAATTAAAAGCGAAGCCCAGTTTCGCTCACTTATCGCCAATATTCCCGGTATCGCCTATCGCTGTTTAAATATTGAAAACTGGCCGATGGTATTTATTAGCGACGCGGTTGAAAAGATCACCGGTTATCCAGCAAGCGACTATATAGGCGCAACACCAAAACGTCATTTTTACCAACACGTACACCCAGATGACCTTGAGCAAATCGGTAATCAAGTCGTCACAGAGCAAGTGTTTAAGCTAGAATACCGTATCTATAATGCCAACGGCGATATTCGCTGGTTGCTCGGTTATGGTGCTCATGTTGACGGGATAGATGTACAAGATAAATGGCTCGACGGCTTTATTATGGACATCACCGATCGCAAAGAAATGGAACAATCTTTATTAATTGCCAAAGACAAAGCGGAACAAGCAGCATCGGCTCGTTCGGCATTCCTAGCGAACATGAGCCACGAAATTCGCACCCCAATGAACGCCATTATTGGCTTTAGCGACATTTTACTCGACGATTCGCTACCCGCTGAACAGCAAAAGCATTTACGTACCATTAATCAGTCTGCTAAGTCTTTATTGCACCTATTAAACGATGTTCTCGATAGTGCTAAGTTAGATAAAGGCAAGTTCGATCTCGAATTACGCGATTTCTCTGTTATTGAAGAAATTGATTCGGTGGTATCGACATTATGGTTACAAGCTAGCTCTAAAGGTCTGTTCTTAAATGTGAATGTATCAGCAGATGTGGCAATGTCCTATCATGGTGCTCCAGATCGAATTCGCCAGGTATTGACCAACCTTATTGGCAATGCGATTAAATTTACCGCCGAAGGGGGTGTCAGTATCGATGTGAGCGTTAAACCAAGCGGTTGCATTGAATTTGCCATTAACGATACCGGTATTGGCATGACGCCAGAACAATTAACCTTAGTGTTTGATGCCTTCGCTCAAGCAGATGCCAGCATGAATCGTCGTTTTGGTGGCACTGGTCTTGGTACGACCATCAGCAAACAATTGGTTGAATTAATGGGTGGCAAAATTACCGCCAAAAGCACATTTGGCCAAGGCAGTTGTTTTGGTTTTGCCTTGCCATTAACCGCGCCCAAACACATCAACAGCACGTTGACCCCGTTAACAAACAGTCACATTAAACCATTGGCCATTTTGATTGTTGATGACATTCAGCAAAATATTGATTTGCTCACCATTATGATGAAGCGCCAAGGTCATAGCATCATTACTGCCCGCGACGGTAAACAAGCCCTACTGCGGATGCGCAGCGACAAAATTGATATTGTATTGATGGACGTGCAAATGCCTATCATGGACGGATTAACCGCCTCGCGTACTCGTCGTGAACAAGAGCAAAATGAACAGTTACCGCATATGCCAATTATTGCATTAACGGCCAGCGTATTGCCTGAAGACAAAAAAGCAGCCTTGGATGCCGGCATGGATGGTTTTGCCAACAAACCTATCGATATGATGCTGCTTAATCATGAAATTGCCCAAGTATTGAAACTTGAACAAAGCAATGTGGCCGTCGATAACCCCGCTGTTGATATCGACAACAGGCAAGTGGTTAATGAGAAAAAAGGCGCTTCGATGTGGGGAGATCAAATGACTCTCGTGAAAGAAATCAGCCTATTTATGACTAAACAACACGATAGTAACCAACAGCTTAAACAATTAATACAAACTGCCGACTGGCCAGCTATTAGTCAACAACTGCATGGACTCAAAGGGCTGTCTGGCAATTTAGCTCTAATGCAACTGACACGGTTATTTAGCGATGCTGAACGCTCAGCCATGACAAAATCCAGCACAGAATTACTGACCTTGCTGCCAAAGATTGAACAGGCTTTTGCGCGCATCGCAGCCTATCTTAGCACTCAAGATATCAGTCAACACCCAGATAAAGCCGCAGAAAAAGATCCTATGAGCGTCGATGAGTTCATCCAAATCATTAACCTTATTCGCTTAGCTGCAAAAGAAAATCAATACAATGAACACGATGTCGATACACTAATTGCAGCCACTCCGGCGGCATACCGACAGCAATGTATCAACATACAACATGCTCTAGACGACTTTGAATTTGAACAAGCAATAACACAACTCAATACTCTTGAGTCCGATGTTACTGCACAGTAAAAAGACTGAATTGAATGATATATAACAACCAAGACCGTATGCCGACAATTTTAGTTGTCGACGACGAGCCCGCTAACCTCAGAGTATTAAAGAAAATGCTTGAGGATCAGTACAGGCTGATATTTGCTAAAAGTGGCGAAGAAGCTCTGCGTTTAATTGAACGCGACCTGCCTGATTTGATTTTACTCGACGTGATGATGCCAGGTATGACTGGTTTTGAAGTCTGTCAGCAACTAAAAACAGAGCAACGCACCAAAGCAGTACCGGTCATTTTTGTTACGGCGTTAAGTGACGAAGTAGATGAAGCCAAAGGCTTTGATGTTGGCGCGGTAGACTACATCACTAAACCCGTGTCCCCAGCGGTGGTTAAAGCACGTGTTCGTACTCATTTGTCTTTAGTGCAGGCAGACGATTTGCGCCGTACTCGTTTACAAGTCATTCAACGCTTAGGCCGAGCATCAGAATACAAAGACAACGAAACCGGTATGCATGTGATGCGCATGAGCCATTTTTCTAAAATCATTGCCCTCGCCTATGGTTTATCAAAATCGGCCGCCGACAATTTACTCCATGCAGCACCAATGCACGATATTGGTAAAATTGGTATTCCCGACAGCATTATGCTTAAACCGGGTAAGCTCACCGATGAAGAGTTTGCCATCATGAAAAAGCACCCTGAAATCGGCGCCGAAATTCTAGGTGAATCAGATTCAGATTTGATCGCCTTAGCCAAAGTCGTCGCCATGACTCACCACGAAAAGTGGGATGGCAGCGGCTACCCTCATGGACTTAAAGGTGAAAATATTCCTATTGAAGGACGTATTGTGGCAATTGCCGACGTATTTGATGCTCTCACCAGTAAACGCCCTTACAAAGAAGCATGGACTGTCGACAAAGCCATGGCATTTTTACATGACCAAAGCGGCATACATTTTGACCCGCAATTAGTGACATTATTTCAGCAATCTTTACCCAGTATTTTATACATTAAGCAGCGCTGGCAAGACTAATATGCCGTAATTAGCACGTTAGTTTTTGTCATGCACAAACGGGCTTAGCTCAGTGGTTTAGCCCGACATCAATTGTTAAATTCACCGTATTTTATTATCACCACTAGGATTTTTTATGACACCGGCTGCAGCATTACCAAGCCAACTGAATACTACCGCCATTTTGTTAGTGTTAGCCTTAGGCACATTTATATTGGGATTATCAGAGTTTTCAATGATGCCAATGCTGCCATTAATTAGTGAAACATTTTCCTCAACACCGTCACAAAGTGGTTATGCGATTAGTGCTTACGCGATAGGCGTTGTTGTCGGCGCCCCTATTTTAATGCTGACAACCGCCAACATGAAAAAACGCCATGCCTTGGCAATATTTCTGACATTAATGTTTATCTCTAATGGCTTAAGTGCCATGGCAACCTCACTTGAACAGCTTATTGTATTTCGCTTTTTAAGTGGCCTACCCCATGGCGCTTATTTTGGTGCCGCTATTTTATTGGCTGCCGATATTGCTCCTCAAAATAAACGTGCAAGTTACATGTCTAAAGTGTTTATGGGCCTAACCATAGCCACCATTGTAGGGGTTCCCATTGTCACTTTAGTCGGCCAAAACTTAAGCTGGCGCTATTGTTTAGCGGGTGCATCTGTCCTCGCCTTAATTGCATTAGTGTGCGTATATGTGGTGATCCCTAAAATTGAAAACAACCAACCATCAAATTTAATCAATGAGTTTAGCGTATTAAAGAATAAGTTGGTCTGGTCAATTCTTGGCATTGTGATTATTGGTTTTGGTGGTGTATTTTGTATTTACACTTACATCGCCGATACCATTTTAGTGGTCACTGAAACGCCGGCATACACCATTTCAATCGCGATGGTAATGTTTGGCATTGGTTGTACCTTAGGCAATTACGTATTAGGCAAAGCAGCCGATCGCGCAGCCTTAAAAACCACTGGTATTGCCTTAGTGTGTACGATTATATTTTCGCTTGCTTACGTCAGTGCCAGCCATAATATTTGGCTATTGTATGCGGTAATTTTCTTTATTGGCTGCAGTGTGGGTTTAGCGACACTGATTCAAACCTTACTGATGGACGTATCGCCAAATGGTCACGCGATGATAGGGGCATTAGTACAATGTTCATTTAACACCGCCAATGCTATCGGTCCTTGGGTGGGCGGCATGTTTATCGCACAAGGCGCAATGCCTAACGAGACAGGTTATGTAGCGGCAGTGTTATTTGCCGGCGGCTTAATGATGTGGCTGTTAAGTTATCTGCAAATGAATAAGAAAAAGGCTCAACTGGAACAATGTTCTGCATAATCAGGCTTTAGAATTTATTCTTTAACGAATTTTTATAACAAATAATCTAACTAATTATCTAACTCCCTAACGAATTATCGAACAAATTGCCGGGCTCAATACCGATAACATTGTCGGTAACATTGTCGGTAACATTGTCGATAACATTGTCGGTAACCGTTAGGGTAAGTAGTTTGAGCGTCTGAGAAACACCTATCTCGGCGACTTATCAAACCATTAAAAGCGTCATTTATATTACGTGATGAAAATGTATCAATATCAATAATGTAAATTAATTAACTATTATTTAATCTCAAATTTTTGCATCCATTTATCACAACGAGCGTCATCAAGCTCTTCATAAAGATGCAGTGCAGGTAATAATTCAAGCTCAAAACTTTCCTCGCTATCATTAGCTATCGCGGTTAACAGCATGGTAAACCAAGCCGTTATTCCACCTTGAGGTGACGCCTTTAATCGAGGAAAACTAGGGTCAGTTGCCGTCCCAATTAACCAGTCTTTCGCAAGTTCAGGGGCTATAACTAACGCACGCGCTAATCCAACAAAATCAACAGCGCCACATTCTATTACTTTTAATGCCTGAGTATAGGTTTTAAACCCTCCAGTAACGGCTATAGGCACATTTGTTACGCGTTTTGCTGTGGCTGCAAATTCTGCAAAATAAGGGTCTTTTGTAGATGAATCAGAGCTATATTTTGCTCCGGGGAAATAAGATCCACCGCTTATTTCTATCAAGTCTAATGAAGTTTGATCAAATATTCGGATAGCGGCTAATGGATCTTCCTGCGTTAAACCACCTTCTAATTGATCGGTGGAATTAATCTTAATACCTATTGGGAATGAATCCCCAACAGCACTTCGCACTTTCTCACTTAATAGTGTTTGTGTGGCCGCACATCGCGGTATTGGCAGTTGCCCCACTTGTCTATCGTCATAACAACACGACTGCAGTGCTCTGATTTTTCTGCGACGTAAAGTAATGTAAAGCTAGAGAGTTTTAAAAAATGTGGCATAATATGGGCATGCCTATGACCAAAACGACTGACAACATTTTGCTAATCGACGACGATGAACGTCTCGCAGCAATGATCAAAGAGTATCTTGAG
>NZ_JBEOPM010000019.1:0-112928 GCF_040310165.1 Shewanella sp. AC91-MNA-CIBAN-0169 | reverse complement strand
CATTCGTCTAGAGGCCTAGGACACCGCCCTTTCACGGCGGTAACAGGGGTTCGAATCCCCTATGGGATACCATATTTTTAAAATTTTAGTTTTAGTCAGCTAGAATTTGGGGCTATAGCTCAGCTGGGAGAGCGCTTCGCTGGCAGTGAAGAGGTCCACGGTTCGATCCCGTGTAGCTCCACCAATTATTTGGTATTTAATGCATATATTGCATTCATAAATTAACCACCGAAAGGTGGTTTTTTTATGTCTAATTTTTATTTCTTTCTTGTTTTAATTAAGTCCATGTAAACTATTATTACTCTGCTAGTCATAAATACTCTCTTCACATCACGATCAATGACAATGTGCGACATTCCACCCATTACCCCTTTTCTACTGTGTGACAATCCACACATAAAATCGCTCTCCGGTTTCCTTATTAAATTAAAGTTAATATATTTCATTGAGTTACAAATAATTAACATTCTGGCCTAATGCTTGCTATGTTTGATCTATCCTCATAAAGCGTTTATGGCGTACTTGTTCTGGGACAAGTCACCACCTTGAGGAAAATATAACACTAAAAAAAGGAAGTTAATTATTATGAAAAAATCCACCAGTACCTTTACACGCCCACTCAAATCAATTGCTAAACTAGCAACAATTGCGACTATTCTGGCAGCGAGTTTTAATGTCTTTGCTGAACCTGTAGAAATTAAATTTTCGCATGTTGTTGCAGAAAACACACCAAAAGGACAAATGGCACTTAAGTTTAAAGAATTAATAGAGCAGCGTTTACCTGGTGAATACGTTGTTAACGTATTTCCTAACTCACAGTTATTTGGGGATAACAACGAGCTAGCAGCACTACTCCTAAACGATGTGCAATTTGTAGCACCGTCATTATCTAAGTTTGAGCGTTTTACCAAAAAACTACAGATTTTCGATTTACCTTTCTTATTTGAAGATATGGCAGCAGTTGATCGTTTTCAGCAATCAGATTCAGGCCAAAAATTATTAAACGCAATGAACCGTAAAGGCCTTGTTGGTCTAGGTTATCTTCACAACGGCATGAAGCAATTCTCAGCGAACGATCCATTGGCATTACCAAAAGATGCTAACGGCAAAAAGTTCCGTATTATGGCATCTGATGTGATTGCAGCTCAATTTGATGCAGTTGGCGCGATTCCTGTTAAAAAGCCATTTTCAGAAGTGTTTACTCTGCTACAAACACGCGCCATTGATGGTCAAGAAAACACTTGGTCAAATACCTACTCAATGAAATTCTATGAAGTACAAAGTCACATAACAGAAAGTAATCATGGCGTTTTAGATTACATGGTAGTGACCTCAAATACCTTCTGGAAAGGTCTACCCGCCGATAAACGAGCTATTTTTAAGTCATCACTAGACGAAGCTATCGCACTTGGTAACAAAATTGCGGCTGAAAAAGATAATCAAGATAGACAAGCCATTATTGATTCTAAGCGCTCTGAATTAGTCACGTTAGCGCCTGCTGCACGCCAGCAATGGGTTAACGCTATGAAACCAGTTTGGGCCAAGTTTGAAGATCAAATTGGTAAAGACATGATTGATGCCGCTCAAGCTGCAAATACTAAATAGTCTCCGTACTTGACGTGGTACTGAATGCATTCTTGCATCAGTACCACCTTTTTTTATTCAAGGAGTATGACCGTGATTTCAAGACTATTTGGTTATTTTGAAGAAGGGTTCCTTAATTTATTAATTACATTAATGACGTTGCTAGTTTTTGGCGAAGTTATTGCTCGTTTCTTTTTTAACACCGGTTTTTTATGGATCCAAGAACTGACCCTTACTCTTTGTGGTTGGTTTGTATTATTTGGTATGTCTTATGGCGTTAAAGTAGGAGCACATATTGGTGTCGATGCCTTTGTATCTAAGCTATCTGGTAAGCCACAGAAAGCAGTCGCTATCTTTGCGTGCCTGTGTTGCATTGTTTACTGTGGCATGTTTTTAAAAGGGGCTTGGGACTACCTTAGCCAAATGTACCAAATTGGTATTCCAATGGAAGATATCGACTTTCCTGCATGGTTTATTCATCAATTAGATCCAGATTTTGCCTGGGAAACATTACGCATCGACGTAGAAGACGGTGCAGTTCCTATTTGGTTATCTCAAAGCATTTTAATTATCGGATTTTCAATGCTCACTTGGCGTTTTATTGAATTGTTTATCGCTATTTTGCGCAATAAAGCTGTTGGTTTCCAACTGGCCGATGAAGCAAAAGACAGCATGCATTTAATCGATGAAGCTGCGCTATCCACATCATCAGAACAACAACAAAATGATAAGGACGCGAAATAATGACTATAGCAACACTATTTATTGCTTTGTTTATTTGCATGATGATTGGTATGCCTATTGCTATCGCTTTAGGCTTTTCAAGCATGCTGACTATTTTGTTATTTTCAAATGATTCGCTCGCTTCGATTGTTTTAAAACTGTATGAGTCGACTTCAGAACACTACACTTTATTGGCAATCCCATTCTTTATTCTATCATCGGCATTTTTGTCTACTGGTGGCGTAGCAAGACGTATTATTGACTTTGCGATGGACAGCGTAGGTCATATCCGCGGTGGTCTTGCCATGGCATCAGTGATGGCTTGTATGCTATTTGCAGCGGTATCGGGTTCATCACCAGCTACTGTAGCGGCTATTGGCTCTATTGTGATTGTTGGTATGGTGCGTGCGGGTTATCCAGAAAAATTTGCAGCAGGCGTTATCACTACGTCGGGTACATTAGGCATTTTAATTCCACCATCGATTGTAATGCTGGTTTATGCTGCCGCGACAGAAGTGTCTGCAGCTAGAATGTTTATGGCCGGTTTAATACCAGGCTTAATGATGGGTTGTATTTTAATGCTAGCCATCTATATCGTTGCTCGGATTAAAAAGCTGCCTTCACGTCCTTTTCCTGGCGTTAAAGCATTAGCGATATCAAGTGCTAAAGCGATGGGTGGTTTAGCACTCATTCTGATTGTGCTAGGTTCTATTTACGGTGGTGTAGCAAGCCCAACTGAAGCTGCGGCAGTAGCTTGTGTATATGCTTACTTTATTGCTGTATTTGGTTATCGTGATATTGGCCCTCTTAAAAATGTCGCTTGGCGAAATAAACAAGAGTCTTTAGTGGGAGCCTCATTACGTAACATAGGGCACATGTTACTTGCCGTTATTAAAACACCTACCGACAAAGAAATCCGTCATGTAGTACGTGATGGCGCTAAAGTCAGTATTATGCTGCTGTTCATTATTGCTAATGCCATGCTGTTTGCCCATGTATTAACCACCGAACGTATTCCGCACATTATCGCCGAAACGATTGTCGGATTTGGATTACCCGCATGGGGCTTTTTGATTATCGTCAACTTACTGTTATTAGCTGCGGGTAACTTTATGGAGCCTTCAGCTATTCTGTTGATTATGGCGCCAATCTTATTCCCTATCGCAACCCAGTTAGGTATCGATCCTATTCACTTAGGCATCATTATGGTGGTCAATATGGAGATAGGCATGCTCACACCGCCTGTAGGGCTCAATCTGTTTGTCACCGCAGGGATAACAGGAAAAAGTATGGGGTGGGTAATTCAATCGTGCCTTCCTTGGTTAGTATTGTTACTCGGTTTCTTGATGTTGATTACCTATATTCCACAAATTTCTCTATTTTTACCCGAATACATAGACAAATTAAACGGCTATTAACTTGATAATTCGCGTATTATAGACGAGCCTTAATTTATTAAGGCTCGTTTTTTTACTTATGCTCAATAATCATCATAATCATTATCGATTGGGAATATGCATGCTTTCATTCTCGACTACCAAAAAACGAAATGTTGTAATGAGCATGATGCTCATTATCGGGTTATTACTGACCCTTAGAGTTACATATTGGTATTTACTTGAACAAGGCACAACGTCCATTGCTGAGCAATCTGAAAAGCAAATTAATGAACTGGTAATTTTTATTGATAACGCCCTTTCACACTACGAAAATATTCCTGCAGTACTTGCACAAAACCCCATCTTAGAACAAGGGTTACTTGATCAACGCAATCCTCAAACAATCGAAAAGCTCAACGCTTATTTATCTGAATTAAAGCAAGTCACTGAGTCGTCAGACATTTACCTCACCGATGCGCTTGGCGTGGCTATTGCCGCCAGTAATTGGGATGTACCAAACTCTTTTATTAATCATGATTATTCATTTAGGCCTTACTTTATCGATGCGATATCAGGGAAGTCTGGACGATATTATGCAGTTGGTACCTCATCAAATAAGCGCGGATTCTACTTTGCTAATCCGGTATATCATAGAGGCGTGGTATTGGGTGTAGTGGTTGTAAAAGTTGATATAAGTTTGATTGAACAACAAAGTAGTGGTATTGCCATCGCAAGCCAATATGAGTTTATGATCAGCGATCCAGACAATATAGTGTTTCTTTCAAGCATTAATAGTTGGCGATTTAATTCATTAACACCACTGACACAGGCTAAACGTTTTGCTCTAAATTCATCAAAACGCTATGCCAACCGGCCCATTGGTGAGCTTAGTGTAAGCCCTCTTTTTATGCTCGGCAATTCCGATACTAAACAGGTATATAAAATATCATCAGCTGAAGGCCACGCAAAATACCTTGAACGTCACCAATTGATGCCCAATGCTAATTGGAACGTTCATATTCTTACTCCAATGAAGCCCTTATATGAATCGTTACCGCCAATAATGCTATTGGCAGCCACACTCTATTTATTATTAACACTTTTTATACTTTACAGCATTGAGCGCCGTAAAAATTTACGCAGAATGCACCAAGCTCAAAATCTACTCGAACAACGAGTAAAAGAGCGTACATTGGATCTTGAACAAGCCAACACCCAATTAAAAGACACTCAAGACGAACTAATCCAAGCGGCAAAGCTTACGGTCATAGGTAGCCTGTCAGCCAGCATTAACCACGAGCTCAATCAACCGCTGGCAGCACTGCGCAGTTACGCACAAAACACTCAAACCTTCATTGGCCGTAATATGATTGAAGATGCCAGCAGCAATATCAAAATCATGATAGAGCTAACCGATAGGCTTGCAGATATTATTGGTCAGTTTAAAAGCTTTACACGTAAATCTCAGGGTAAAGACAACGCCACCGAAATTAATCAATCAATTGAGCAAGCACTTACCATTGTTCAACCTGAAATGGACAAACAAGGTGTTAAATTGTCGCTGAAATTATTAACGGGCAAATGCCAAATATGGGGCGACAGCGTCAGATTACAACAAGTACTGGTTAACCTTATTAGTAATGCTATCGTCGCAATGCAGCAATCTACAGAGCGACAATTACAAATCGAAGTCTATTGCGACAGCAAGGTCAATATAAGCATTCAAGACAGTGGCCCAGGCGTGAGAGAAAGCCAAATGAATAAAATTTTTGAACCTTACTACACCACCAGTGAGCGCCAAGGACTAGGCTTAGGATTGTCCATCTCGCAGCGAATTATCGAATCTATGCAAGGTTCTATTACTGTCGAGAATGCCATACACGGTGGGGCTATTTTCCATATTATTTTGCCACTTTATTTACGTGAGGAAGTGTAAACGTGACTCAAATTCAAGACATCAATAATTATCAAGTTATTATTGTTGATGATGAACCTCATATCGGTATCGTGTTACAGCAGTTATTTAAACTAGAGAATATCAACGCGTTGGCGATTACGAATCCGCAAGCTATCTCCAGCCATATTACCGCTAACTGGCCAGGCATAGTGATTTCTGATGTCAATATGCCGCAACTCGATGGCTTAAGTTTATTGCAACAACTGAAACAACAAGACAGTGACTTACCTGTAGTACTATTAACGGGTTTTGGTGACATCGCCATGGCGGTAGACGCTCTCAAGAAAGGTGCTTACGACTTTATCGAAAAACCATTTAACAACGAACATATACTCGATGTGACTAAACGCGCGTTAGATAAGCGTGCGCTAACACTAGAAAACCGTAAACTTAAACGCGAACTTGAATCGCATATAGCACCTGGTCCACGTATTTTAGGCAGTAGTCCTGGTGTGATGAAAATGCGCCATCTTATTGACCAAGTGCTCGACACACCTGCAGATATCATGATTGAAGGTGAAACCGGTGCAGGTAAAGAGCTTGTCGCCCGATATCTGCATGACCATAGTTATCGTAACAAAGCTAATTTTGTCGCCATTAATTGTGGTGCAATCCCTGAAAACCTCATTGAAAGTGAACTCTTTGGTGCAGAATCTGGCGCTTTCACTGGCATAGACAAACGCCGCATCGGTAAGTTTGAATATGCTAATGGTGGCACGCTACTTCTAGATGAAATAGAAAGCACTCCTATGGCCTTACAGGTTAAATTATTGCGTGTATTGGAAGATCGTAAAGTCGAACGATTAGGATCAAATACGCCGATTAATTTGGACATCAGGGTTATAGCGGCAACAAAATTAAACTTGCAGCAACTGTGCGAAGAAGGGAAATTCAGACAAGATTTATTGTATCGTCTTAACCTAGTGACCATTGTAATTCCTCCACTACGAGATCGCCGAGAAGACATTCCATTGCTGTTTTTACATTTTGCCAGAATTGCTTCAGCTCGTTACCATAAAGCACTCATAGCATTAAATCCCCATCAAACGATGGTGCTAACCTCTCACGACTGGCCTGGTAATGTACGCGAGTTACGTAATTTAGCAGAACGTTATGTGTTACTTGGTGCAGAAGCCGCTTTTGCTGGTAATTTAGATAACCACACCACTATGCACACCAGCATGTCGCTTCAGCAAAGAGTGGAGTTCTTTGAGAGAATGTTAATTGAAGAAGCATTAAGCCACAACAAAGGCAGCATCAAATTAACCATGGAACAACTCGAATTACCCCGTAAAACCTTGTACGACAAAATGCGTAAGTTTGAACTAGACCGTAAACAATTTATCGAGAGTTAATCGGGTACGGATACATCAATAACCTGTTGTTGATGTATCCCTAAACGCCAGACCGCCACTAAAAGCAGCGCCAAAAGGCTCATAGACCCCGCAACCACTCCATTCCATTCAGCTTCGTGCCAAAACATCATTAAATAAGGTCCGCCTAGGGATGCGCCAAGATAATAGCAACATAAATACAGCGACGTTGCCTTAGCGCGATGACTGGTGGCACGGATAGCAACAAACGAATTACAACAGCTGTGAGTTAAGAAAAATCCGCAAGCACTGATCAGAAAACCCACCACAATGGCAGTCAATGTATCCACCAAAGTCAACAACGTGCCAGCGACCATTAAGCATAAAGCCACTCTAAATAATGGCATCGAGCCATAGCGCATAATCCATTTTGCCGACAAATAAGAAGCAAATGTGCCACTTGAATAACAGAGAAAAATCAAGGTCGCATTAAAGCGACTCAAACCATATGGTTCAGCCATAATATGCAATTGAATAAAGCTAAACTGATTGACCATCATCATAAATGCTAAGCCACCAATGGCATAAGCGAGGCGCATCTGCGAGTCAGACAAATGGAACATAAAGCCATCTATATCTTGCTTTACCTTATGTCGCAAAGAGACTTTTTGCTTAACCACTGGGGATTTAATTTCTTTACGCGGCAATAAATACGTTACCAATGCCACCCCC
This sequence comes from Shewanella sp. AC91-MNA-CIBAN-0169, assembly GCF_040310165.1. Taxonomy (NCBI): domain Bacteria; kingdom Pseudomonadati; phylum Pseudomonadota; class Gammaproteobacteria; order Alteromonadales; family Shewanellaceae; genus Shewanella; species Shewanella sp. AC91-MNA-CIBAN-0169. Next base: position 105,240 of record NZ_JBEOPM010000019.1, on the reverse strand, counting down.
ATTAACGTGACCAAAAACACCAACCCCATTGACGACTGCCATGATAAATTTTGTGCCATTAATCCGCCAAAAATTCGTCCTGCGATACCGCCCATACTGTTGGCCATAATGTATACGGCAGCAGCTTTGAGCATAAAAGAGGGAGCTAATTGTTCTTTAAAATAGGCCATCGAAATCGCGGGCACAGCGGCCAACAAAATGCCCTGCAGTAAGCGCACCCATAATAAGTCATCGAATGTTTGGGCAAACACTAATAAAATATTCGACCCTGCGAGCAGCCATAAACTCACCACAATAGGAGCCAACCGTCCTATCCTGTCAGATAAAACTGCATAAAAAAGCAATGAAAAAGCTAAGGTGAAACTGGTAACAGATAACACCAAAGTAGCTTGTGCGCCAGACACATCAAAATGTTCCGCAATAGACGGCAGCATGCCTTGTACTGTGTACAAATTAATGTAAATCACCATAGAAGCTATGCACAAAGCCCAAATTAAACGAGTTTGCGCATGCGAGCGATAAGTCTGAGATAACTCTGTCATAAACAACCTAAACAGCACATTAGGGTAGAAACAGATTATTACCCGCCAAATAAATAGATCAATGACGGGCATAAGAGTTTGTGAACTAGATTACGAAGTGGCTATTTAACGCGTTTCATTAACACTTGAGTGGTAAATTGACCGTTACTGATCACACGGAACTTATCATACGTTTGAAAAATAGCATTACCTTGATAAGTGATCATTGCCACAACACCGTAATCAACACCGCTTTTGACTAACTCAGCAGGTAAGGTGAATTTAAATGGAACGGGTGCTCTGGCTATATCAAAGTTTTTTTGAGAGATAATCGCACCCGGAGTATTAAAATCAATTAATGCAATGTTAATTTTACACCCTTGTGGCAAGGCAATTTTCTCTGCATAACCTGCATAGCCATTTACAATGACTGGCTTTTCAGGCTCAATCGTCACACAACCGTTGAGTATTATGGCAATCAAAGTGACAACCGCGAATTGTATCCCTTTCTTAATTATTAACATGTTAGCGTCCTACTTGGTCATTCTGATTAAACCTTCCTGTGTGGCAGAAGCCACAAGACGTCCTTGCTGATCAAAAAACTGCCCTTTCACAAATCCACGTCCACCGCCTGCATTGGGACTATCAATACAGTACAAGAGCCATTCTCCCATATTAAATGGGCGATGAAACCACATGGCATGATCAATAGTGGCCATGCGCATACCTGGAGTTAAAAAAGACACACCATGGGGCTGAGTTGCTGTGGCTAAAAAATTAAAATCCGATGCGTAAGCGAGTAAATACTCTTGAATACTATGATCCGATGGTACTTGCCCATTGGCACGTAGCCATACATACCCTTTTGCCTCTGTTGTGTTAGGGGCGATAGGATGAACCGGGTTAACTAAACGCATTTCAATCGGAGAGTCTGCCATAAATTTTTCGAGCATTTTCGCTGGTACTTTATCACGCATAGTCACTGCAAGTTCTTGCTGATTCAATAAACCTTCAGGTCCTGGCACATCGGGCATGACATCTTGATGATTAAAGCCTTCTTCAACCGTTTGGAACGAACAGGTCATATAAAAAATAGGTCGACCTTTCTGAATCGCTTTTACTCTACGCGCACTAAAACTTCCTCCATCGCGCATATTTTCAACATCGTAAATAATCGGTAATTTTTCATCACCCGCACGTAGAAAGTATGAATGTAAAGAATGTACATGGCGGTCTTCACTAACCGTTTGTTTTGCAGCACTTAACGCTTGTCCCATCACCTGGCCACCAAACACGTGTCCGAAGCCTAAATCTTGACTCTGGCCGCGAAACAGACCTAACTCAATTTTCTCAAGTGACAACAATGACAATAAATCGTTTAATACCTGACTCATAACACCTTCTCTACAACTTGGATTAACGTTAAGGTTACCTTAGTTAAGCTGATGTTTTCTAGCTTATTCTATGGTAATTGTTGAATTTAAGTCATCTAGTGACAAATCACGAAATAGTGATGCAACGCAAATATTCATATCTGCAGCCTAATTGAATATTTGGTATGCTATTAGATATGACTAATCAACAGTGCGCCTCACAATATTATGCAACCTAGCTCAATGCAATCATGGTTTATGGCTATCCGTCCTCGCACGTTACCGGCGGCTATCGGTCCATTATTAATCGGAAATATGCTAGCGATTGGGCTCGAACAATTTAGCTTACTCATCGCCTTTACCTCAATGCTATGTGCAGTATTATTGCAAATTTCAGTTAATCTCGCTAATGACTACTTTGACTTTAAGAATGGTATCGACACCGAAGAGCGGATCGGTCCAATAAGAGTCACTCAAAGCGGTATTCTTGCTCCGTCATCTGTACGAAATGCCATGATTGGTTGCCTAGTCATATCATTATTAGTAGGTTCATTGCTAATCGTTCACGGTGGCTGGCCAATAGCCATTCTTGCAACAGCCTCTATATTAGGCGCGTTATGTTATAGCGGAGGTCCCTACCCACTGGCATCACATGGATTAGGCGAAATTGCTGCATTTGTATTTTTCGGCTTAGTGGCCGTTGTTGGCAGTTACTATTTACAAGCAGGAACAACCACCATGACAGCATGGTTGCTTGGCTGTGCTATTGGTTTTTTTAATGCTGCCATTATGCTGGTCAATAACACTAGAGATATCTCTACCGACACAAAAGCAGGTAAAAATACTCTTGCGGTAAGAATTGGTGAAGCACAAGCAAAAGTGCTATATCAAAGTTTTGTCTACTTACCATTTGGTATCATTATCGCAGGATTCTTGCTCGGGTCGCTCGATGGGTTACCCGTATTATTAGCAGGTGTATCATTAGTAATCGCACGTAACCTGAGTCGCGAATTTCATAATAATACTGGTGAAGCATTAAATCCTATCCTTGGGCAAACAGCTAAATTGACGATGATTTTTAGCGTCTTATTTAGCATTGGATTGTACTTTTCGCTAACCTAACCATTTTCCTTAGCTAAATAAAAAGGCGCTTCATTTTACAATGAAGCGCCTTTTTATAATGTAAGACTAATTACACCTTAGCTAAAGTACGCTGCTTCGCACTCCAGTCTAAGTGGTATTTCTCACCAGCGGGTTTATCGGTGCGTTCAAAAGTATGTGAACCGAAAAAGTCGCGCTGACCTTGTAACAAGTTAGCGGGTAATGTCTCACAGCGGTAGCTGTCGTAATAGGCAATAGCCGAACTAATACATGGAGCAGGAATGCCCTGCATAACAGAAGCTGCGACCGTTTTACGCCAGTTAAGGTGTTTTTGCGATAATGTTTGACTAAAAGTGTCAGCCATTAATAAGTTCGTAAGGTTTGCATCTTCTTGATAAGCCTTAGTAATTGACTGTAGGAACGTAGCACGGATAATACAACCCGCTCGCCAAATTTTAGCAATTTCAGCAAAATCTAAAGACCAATTCTGCTCTTTAGCATTCATCGCCATTAACTGAAAACCTTGCGCATAACAGCACACTTTAGCGCAGTATAATGCATCTTCAAGATTAGCAATAAATGCCACTTTTTCAGCATCACTAAAACTGACTGGTGCAGGTCCTGCTAACTTCGAGCTTAACTGCATACGCAAGTTTTTCTGAGTGCTCACAGCGCGTGCATAAACGGCTTCAGCAATCGTTGGCGCAGGGCAACCAATTTGCAAGCTGCTCACTGCAGTCCATAAACCAGTGCCTTTTTGGCCTGCTTTATCTAAAATCATTTCAACTAATGGCTTACCGGTTAATGGATCGTCTTGTTGTAAGACTTCAGCACTAATCCCCATAAGGTAACTGTTAAGAATACCTTTATTCCAACCATTGAACACGTCACCAATGTCATGAGCAGACATGCCTAAGCCGTCACTGAGCAATTGATACGCTTCGCAAATAAGTTGCATATCAGCATATTCAATGCCGTTATGAACCATTTTAACGTAATGACCAGAACCAGCAGGACCAATATAAGTCGTACACGGCTCACCTTCGGTTACCGGATTGCCTGGCTCAAAACGCTCTATCGGTAAACCCGTTGCTGAATCCACTTTAGCAGCAATAGCTTTCCAAATTGGCTCAACATAACGCCATGCCTTTTCATCACCACTAGGCATGAGAGATGGGCCAAAACGTGCACCTACTTCGCCACCAGACACTGCAGAGCTAAAGAAAACAAACTGATCTTTATAACGTGCTTCGCGTTCTACCGTGTCGGTCCAAAGGCTGTTACCCGTATCAATAACGATATCGTTGGCTTCAATACCAGCTTCAATTAACGATTTACATACACCGTCAACAGGCGCACCAGCAGGCACAGATAATACAATAACTCGAGGCTCAACTAATTTAGCCAGCATTTCTGTAAGATTATTACATGACTGCATGCGCGGTGCCGTACCGGCTTTACGCTCACTTTCTTCTTGAGCCACAGCTGCGTTGACTTTTGGAGTATCTAAATCGAAAACTGCAACATGGTAGCCGTTGTCAGCAATGTTTAATGCGAGGTTCTTGCCCATAACACCAAGGCCGATAACGCCGACGTGAGATTGTTGGGTGTGGTTATTCATAGTGTATGTTTCCACAGGTCACAGAGATTAATCGCGTAGTGCGAATCCATTTGGGTGGCAATTATAGCGATTCTTGTAACTAAATTACCAGTAACAAAACGCGGAAACGCTGTTTTTTACAATGTATGCCCAATCTGTTTATTAGGAGATAACATCGTGTCACAATAGAAAAAACCATAAAAACACTGGTTTTTTATGGTTTCGATTTAAAATCACCTTATCATTTGGCATGGCTAAATATTGAAGAGTAACATCATGTTATCTCAGTAGTTAGTGCATTAGCATAACCCATTTTAGTCAACGCATTCCGGACAATATCTAAGGTTTGTGGGTCTTCAATCGTTGCTGGCATGGTGTACTCTTGATTGTCTGCAATTTTACGCATTGTGGCTCGTAATATTTTTCCAGAGCGGGTTTTAGGCAACTTTTGCACAGCACTTACCAGCCGAAATGAAGCCACTGGGCCAATTTCATGACGTACCAAGGCAAGTAACTCTTTATAAAGAGCTTCATCTGACAAGGTAACGCCATTTTTAAGTACGACTAATCCAAGAGGCACCTGGCCTTTTAGTTTATCTTGCACACCAATTACCGCAGCCTCGGCCACCGCTTCATGCTGACATAAAACTTCTTCAAATCGACCCGTAGATAAACGGTGTCCGGCAACATTTATGATGTCGTCAATTCGGCTCATAATGTATAAATAACCATCTTCATCGACATAACCTGCATCTCCAGTTAAGTAATAACCAGGATACATAGACAAGTAACTGTCGATATAGCGTTTATCATTTTGCCACAAAGTCGTTAATGTGCCTGGTGGTAAAGGCTGCTTTATCACCACATTACCACTTTCATTAGGAGCCACTTGTTGCCCCATCGCATCAAGAATCTCCACTTGATATCCAGGTACTGCTCGCGCAGGCGATCCGGCTTTAATCTCTATAGGATCGGTGCCCATCAAGTTTGCCGCGACTGGCCAACCAGTTTCAGTTTGCCACCAATGATCAATTACAGGTTTACCTAACTGCTGCTGACTCCAATTTAAGGTGTCAGGATCGCAACGCTCCCCCGCTAAATACATTTGCTTAAGGCAAGTTAAATCAAATTGTTTAATAAACTCGCCTTCAGGATCTTCTCGTTTTATAGCCCGAATAGCTGTAGGTGCGGTAAAAAAGCTACGAACCTTTTTTTGTTCGATAATACGCCAAAATGCACCCGCATCAGGGGTACCAATAGGTTTACCTTCATACATTATGGTCGTCGCACCCACCAGCAATGGCCCATAAACAATATATGAATGCCCTACCACCCAGCCAACATCTGATGCAGCCCAAAAAACATCGCCCACACCAATGTCATAAATGTGTTTCATCGACCATGCTAATGCGACTGCATGGCCACCATTATCACGTACTACACCTTTAGGTTGACCAGTGGTACCAGAGGTATATAAAACATATAAGGGGTCTGTTGCATCCAACGACACGCAAGCAGCATCAGGCGCATCCACCAGCGCACTGTACCAATCAAGATCTCTTGGTGACTGTAATTGTGCTTGGTATTCAGTACGATTCAAAATTATGCAGTGATCGACTTGATGTTGTGCTTGGGATAATGCGTCATCGAGTAAAGGCTTATACGGTACGACTCCAGAAGGTTCAATGCCACATGAAGCAGACAGAATTAACTTGGGTTTTGCATCATTAATCCGCGTAGAAAGCTCATTGGCGGCAAAACCACCAAATACCACAGAATGAATCGCACCAATCCGTGCACATGCCAGCATGGCATAGGCTGTTTCTGGCACCATTGGCATATAAATAACCACTCGGTCGCCTTTTTCAACACCAAGTGACACCATTAATCCAGCTAAGCGCTTTACCTGAGCCAACACAGATTGATAACTAATTGAGTATTCGTTGTGCGTCACTGGGCTAATGTAATGAATCGCTGTTTGTTCACCTCTTCCTGCTAATACGTGACGGTCAACGGCGTTAAAACAGGTATTCATCTTGCCATCAGCAAACCAACGGTAAAAAGGCTTATTGCTATCATCCAGTACCGTCTTTGGTGCAAGATCCCAGCTAATGGCCTCAGCGGCTTGCTGCCAAAATACTTCGGGATCGGCTATCGATTGTGCGTGCATTGATAGTCCTACATCAGCCATATTGTTCTCCGTTAATCAACTTGTATTACAATGATTATGAGCAGAATTCATTAAATACCCCTATTAGACAAAGGGATAACAACCACTAAAACCAACAAAAAAAACCTTTAGTTTCAATCGAGTGTTTAACTTGTGCAGGTCAAATACTATCAGTAACAAAATACACTAAATAACAATATGTTAATGTATAATTAGTGTTTGAGTGGCAAGCAAAATTAACACGCATTAAACTGAAAACCATCTAGCAAACTTTACCTTTACGTAAACTTCATATATCTTGCATCAAAAGAAACTCTTTTGGTGACATGATGAGCACAACCCACATTCCTCAATCAACATATTCAATCAGTGACTTATCAAAAGAATTTGATATCACCACCCGCAGTATTCGTTTTTACGAAGACCAAGGCTTGATTAAACCTAAGCGTCGCGGACAAACCCGTATATACAGCCTGAAAGACAGAGTGCGCTTAAAACTTATTTTACGCGGCAAACGTCTTGGATTTTCGTTAGCTGAAACTCGTCGACTATTTGAGCTTTACGATGCTGATAAAAGTAGCTCAACACAGCTCAATACCATGCTGGATTTGGTCAATGAAAAAAAATCAGCTCTACAGCAGCAAATGGACGACATTAAAGTGGTGTTAATGGAACTTAATTCAGCCGAACAACAGTGCAAAGCAGCACTAGCCGACAACTCGGCTAAAAAAGCCAAATAAAACTCAATAAAAAAATAGCTAACTCAATTAAGCCAAACAAGTTTTATCCAACTGCCAAAAACGTGCAAAAAAAGCGTTGGCAGCAAATGTTTTGCCAGACGATAATAAAAATTCAACAGGACACATGCAAATGAGCGATTTATATACCAGCTTAAACTTCGGTTTAGGTGAAGATGTTGACATGTTACGCGACGCCGTTCGCGGTTTTGCCGCCAACGAAATTGCACCTATGGCCGCCCAAGTCGATATCGACAATGAGTTCCCTAATCAATTATGGCCAGTGCTTGGTGATATGGGGCTATTAGGCGTAACCGTTGATGAGCAATATGGCGGCGCTAATATGGGCTACCTTGCGCACGTGGTGGCAATGGAAGAAATTTCCCGTGCTTCAGCATCTATAGGGTTAAGTTATGGCGCCCACTCAAACTTATGTGTGAACCAAATTAATCGTAATGGTAATGACGCTCAAAAAGCCAAATACTTACCTAAACTCGTCAGTGGCGAGCACATTGGTGCACTTGCCATGAGCGAACCCAATGCCGGTTCAGATGTAGTGTCAATGAAACTGCATGCTCGCAAAGAAGGTGACCGCTACATCCTTAACGGCAATAAAATGTGGATCACTAACGGTCCAGATGCCCATACCTATGTTATTTACGCCAAGACTGACCTAGAAAAAGGCGCACATGGTATTACCGCATTTATCGTTGAACGAGGATCGAAAGGGTTTAGCCAAGCCCAAAAACTCGACAAGTTAGGTATGCGCGGTTCAAACACCTGTGAACTTGTATTTGAAGACTGTGAAGTGCCAGAAGAAAACATCTTAGGCGGCCTCAATAATGGCGTAAAAGTGCTTATGAGCGGCCTTGATTACGAACGAGTAGTGTTGTCTGGTGGCCCATTAGGCATTATGTCTGCTTGCATGGACATCGTAGTGCCATACATTCATGAGCGTGAACAATTTGGCAAATCGATTGGTCAATTCCAATTGGTACAAGGTAAATTAGCCGATATGTACACGGGTATGAATGCTGCACGCGCTTATGTTTACAGTGTGGCTAAATCATGTGACCGCGGTGAAACTACCCGTAAAGACGCCGCTGGTGCGATTTTATACAGCGCTGAGCTTGCCACTAAAATGGCCTTAGATGCCATTCAATTACTGGGCGGCAATGGCTATGTCAACGAGTACGCAACAGGTCGTTTATTACGTGATGCTAAGCTTTACGAAATTGGTGCAGGCACCTCTGAAATTCGCCGCATGTTAATTGGTCGCGAATTGTTTAACGAGTCAAAATAACCAGTTTTTGCAGTACGAAGGCGACATATCAAGCGTGCTATGTCGCCTTAATCAAGCCCCCCTTATTTTTTGCTTCATTAAGGATATAGAAATGACGCAACTGAGCAGCCGTATCAATCCTCGCAGTGACGAATTTAAAGCCAAGTCAGACAGCATGGCGTTATTGGTCGATGATCTTCAACAAAAACTAAAAAAAATCGAACAAGGCGGCGGCCCTGTTGCCTTAGAACGCCATTTATCTCGTGGTAAGTTATTGCCGCGCCAGCGCGTTGAAAAGCTGCTCGATCCAGGTTCACCTTTCTTAGAAATATCGCAATTTGCCGCTTACGAAGTCTATGACGAAGAAGTCCCAGCGGCAGGCGTTATTGCTGGTATCGGTCGTGTCAGTGGTATTGAGTGCATGATTATCGCCAACGATGCCACGGTCAAAGGCGGCACTTACTACCCGATTACCGTTAAAAAGCATTTACGCGCGCAAGACATCGCCAGCCGTTGTCACTTACCGTGCATCTACTTAGTCGATTCTGGTGGCGCGAATTTACCTCGCCAAGATGAAGTATTTCCAGATCGCGATCATTTCGGCAGAATTTTTTATAACCAAGCCCAAATGTCAGCCAAAGGTATTCCGCAAATTGCTGTCGTCATGGGCTTGTGTACCGCAGGCGGTGCTTATGTTCCTGCAATGGCCGATGAGTCTATTATTGTTAAAGATCAAGGCACCATCTTTTTAGCCGGGCCTCCATTAGTGAAAGCGGCTACCGGTGAAGAAGTCAGCGCAGAAGAGCTTGGCGGCGCAGAAGTTCATACTAAAATATCGGGTGTTGCCGATCATTTAGCGCAAAATGACGACCACGCGCTTGAACTCGCTCGCCGTGCAGTACTGCGACTTAATCATCAAAAAGAAATCAAAAGCTTATTAAGTCCAGTCAAACCACCACAATTCGATATCCATGAATTGTACGGCATTGTTGGTACTGATCTTAAAAAGCCGTTTGATGTAAAAGAAGTCATTGCCCGTGTGGTTGATGACTCTGACTTTGACGAATTTAAAGCTAACTATGGTGCAACCCTAGTGTGTGGTTTTGCCCGTATTCATGGTTATCCTGTCGGTATTGTAGCCAATAATGGCATTTTATTTTCTGAATCGGCGCAAAAAGGCGCTCACTTTATTGAGCTATGTTGCCAGCGTAAAATTCCGCTGTTATTCCTGCAAAATATTACCGGCTTTATGGTGGGTAAAAAGTACGAACACGAAGGCATTGCTAAACATGGTGCCAAAATGGTGACCGCAGTGTCTTGCGCTAACGTGCCTAAATTTACCGTGATTATCGGTGGCAGTTATGGCGCGGGTAACTACGGCATGTGTGGTCGCGCATTTGAACCGACCATGATGTGGATGTGGCCAAACGCCCGTATTTCGGTAATGGGTGGCGAACAAGCTGCTGGTGTATTATCCACAGTGCGCCGCGATGGTTTAGCGCGTAAAGGCGTTGAATGGTCGGCAGAAGATGAGCAAGCCTTCCGTAAACCAATTGTTGAACAATACGAAAAAGAAGGTCATCCGTATCATGCCAGTGCCCGACTTTGGGATGATGGCATTATTGATCCGGCGCAAACGCGTGACGTAGTCGGCTTAGCCTTATCGGCAGCATTAAATGCTCCTATTGAAGACACCCGCTTTGGGGTGTTCCGCATGTAATTGTGCGGTTAATTCAGCTAATAAGGAGTAATAAATAATGTTTTCAAACCAATATAAGTTCATTGAATGCCGTCTAGAACAAGGGGTGGCAGAGCTCATTTTAAACCGAGTTGAAGTGCATAATGCCTTTGATGAAGTAATGATTAGCGAGATGATCCAGGCTATCGAAAGCTTTGCCAAAGACAGTCAATGCAATATGTTGATACTGCGTGCTAATGGCAAAAACTTCAGTGCTGGCGCCGACCTCAATTGGATGCGCAAACAAGCAAAAATGGACTTTGAACAAAACCTGACGGATGCCCACGAGCTTGCCAAGTTGATGCACGTGTTAGACAAGTTTCCAAAACCCACTATTGCCTTAGTACAAGGTGCAGCCTTTGGTGGCGCGTTAGGACTAATTTGTTGTTGCGATATTGCCATTGCCAACACCCGTTCAAGCTTTTGCTTAAGCGAAGTCAAGCTGGGGCTTATCCCTGCTGTGATAAGTCCGTATGTGGTTCGTGCTATGGGTAATCGCCAATCGCGTCGCTTTATGCTGACCGCTGAACGCTTTAGTGCTGATGTTGCCTTAACCCATCAAGTCATTCACGAAGTTAACGACGACTTAGATGCTGCTGCGGCTCCTTTTATCGCAGCATTTAATGCCAACAGTCCTCAGGGCATGGCATGGGCAAAAAATCTCGTATCGCATTTAGAAAACGGCGTGATTGACGACGCTACGCTCAATTTTACCAGCGAGCAAATTGCTCGGATTCGTGTATCAGATGAAGGTCAAGAAGGCCTTAATGCTTTCTTTGAAAAACGTACGCCAACATGGCAAACCGCTAAATCTGATCCACAAGGAGCCCAATAATGTTTACCAAATTACTGATTGCTAACCGTGGTGAAATTGCTTGCCGTATTATTAAAACGGCTCAAACCATGGGTGTTCGCACCATAGCCCTTTATTCCGATGCAGACAAAGATGCCCGCCATGTAGCCATGGCAGATGAATCGTTTTATCTAGGTGGCAGCGCCCCAGCGGACTCATATTTAAAAGCTGATTTAATTATCGAGATAGCTAAAAAATCGGGCGCGGAAGCCATTCACCCTGGTTATGGTTTTTTGTCTGAAAATGCTGAGTTTGCTCGTAAATGTGAGCAAAATGGTATCGCCTTTATCGGCCCTGGCAGTGATGCTATCGATTCGATGGGCAGCAAAAGTGCAGCCAAAGAAATCATGTCAAAAGCCAATGTGCCATTAGTACCGGGTTATCATGGCGACGATCAAACGGATGCCACATTAATTGCTCAGGCTAAAGCTGTCGGCTTCCCGTTACTGATTAAAGCGGCCTATGGTGGTGGCGGTAAAGGGATGCGTATCGTTGAAAACGAAGGCGAAATCCTTGAAGCGGTTAAATCAGCACGCCGTGAAGCCAGCTCGTCATTTGGCAATGACAAACTGTTAATGGAACGCTACTTACGTCAACCACGTCATGTTGAAGTACAAGTATTTGCCGACACTCATGGCAATGCGATTTATTTATCGGATCGTGACTGCTCTATTCAACGTCGCCATCAAAAAGTGGTTGAAGAAGCACCTGCTCCAGGTTTGTCAGACGAACTACGAGCTCAGATGGGTAACGCAGCCGTTGCAGCCGCCAAAGCCATTGATTATGTTGGCGCGGGCACCGTTGAGTTTTTACTCGATACCGATAATAGCTTCTACTTCATGGAAATGAACACCCGTTTGCAAGTAGAGCATCCGGTTACCGAAATGGTCACAGGCCAAGACTTAGTAAAATGGCAGCTAGTTGTCGCCAGTGGTGGTGAATTACCGCTGCGCCAAGATGAAGTGCGTATTCATGGTCACTCATTTGAAGTGCGAATTTACGCTGAAGATCCGCAAAACGAATTTTTACCTGCCAGCGGTAAGCTCAATTTTTTACGTGAACCAGAACAAAATCGTCACGTGCGTATCGATTCAGGTATTCGTGAAAACGATGTCATCAGTAACTTTTATGACCCGATGATCGCCAAACTGATTGTATGGGATGAGTCGCGCCCTCGCGCACTACAACGTTTAGTACACGCACTTGAGTCATACCAAATCAGTGGCCTTAAACATAACATCGAGTTTTTAGCCAACATTGCTGAACACCCAGCCTTTGCTGCGGCAGACTTCTGTACTGACTTTATTGAGCGTTATGGCGACACCTTAATTGGTGACGCAGCTATTGAAGCAGATACTGCGTTAGCACTAGCAGGACTTTTTCAAGTGCTGTCACGTAAAGAAGCGGCAAAAGCGCTGGCCATAAACAGCGCCGACCCATATTCGCCTTGGGGCCTCGTGAGCGGCTTTAGACTCAATAGTTCAAGCGTGCATCGTGTGTCGTTATTAACTGACGCATCAGCCGAAGTGCAACAACATGACTTGCTACTGACAGCCGTTGGCGAACAATATCAATTGTGTTTACACGACCAAGTATTGACGTTAGCGGGTGAGCTGAAAGCTGACTTACTCTTAGCTGAGATTAATGGCCATAAGAGCAAAATCCCTGTCAGCCATCAAGGCGATGACTTTACGCTATTTTTACCATCTGGCAGTTATCACTTTAAAGCCATATTGGCTCAAGTGATTGAAGAAGTGGTTAACCATGCAGATAAGCTTAAGGCCCCCATGAATGGCACTGTTGTGACTCATTTAGTGGAAGTGGGCCAGCAAGTTAAAGCAGGCCAAGGTTTATTAGTGATGGAAGCCATGAAAATGGAATACACCATCGAGGCACCATTTGATGGCGTGGTGAGCGAGTTTTATTTCCAAAGCGGTGAGCTTGTCAGTGACGGTGCACAACTATTAAACGTTGAACCATTAGCCTCTGAAGCTAACGTCGAGGAAGCGTAAATGTTACCGACTAAAGTGAGCATTTTTGAAGTTGGCGCCCGTGACGGTTTACAAAACGAAGTGCCAGTGACCACTGCAGACAAACTCACGCTAATCACACAACTTGGTAATGCAGGTATTAAGCGTATTGAAGCAGGCAGCTTTGTGTCACCTAAGTGGGTGCCACAAATGGCCGATTCTGATGCCGTATTGCAGCAACTCAAACGACAAGCTGGTGTGGTTTACAGTGCATTAACCCCTAACCTAAAAGGGTTTGAACTAGCCCTTGCTGCAGGTGCGGATGAAGTGGCTATTTTTGGCGCCGCATCTGAAAGCTTCAGTCAAAAAAATATTAATTGCTCAATCGATGAGTCAATCGGACGCTTTATTCCGTTAATGGAAGCAGCCAAACAACATGGGATTGCAGTGCGTGGCTACGTGTCTTGTGTGCTCGGTTGTCCGTACGAGGGCGACATTGCAGTGAGTGAAGTCGCTAGAGTATCTGAGATCCTTTATAAAATGGGTTGTTACGAAATCTCATTAGGCGACACCATCGGTGTTGGCACTCCCAATAAAGCGCGGCAAATGGTTGAAGCTGTCGCCAAAGTGGTTCCGGTTGATAAGTTAGCCTTGCATTTTCATGACACATATGGTCAAGCATTAGCCAATATTCTGGCCTGTCTCGACACTGGTGTCAGCGTGTTTGATGCATCAGTCGCCGGTCTTGGTGGTTGTCCATATGCGAAAGGCGCTTCCGGTAATCTCGCCACTGAAGATCTGGTCTACATGCTCCATGGCATGGGAATAGATACCGGCATTGACTTAGCTAAGCTTGCATTTGCTGGCGACAACATTAGCCGCGCATTAGGCCGAAGCAATGGGTCTAAAGTGGCAAATGCAATCAGAACATAATCACATATACTCACAGGGGTGAGGCAAATTGCTTGCCCTTGGAACATAACAAATAAGGACAACAAGATGGCAGGATTCAATAAAGTCGTCCACAGCTATGAAGAAGCACTAGCAGGACTGAGTGACGACATGACAATTATGGTCGGCGGGTTTGGTTTGTGTGGTATTCCTGAAGGCTTAATAAACCACATGGTTAAATTGGGTGTGAAAGGCTTAACCGCTATTTCAAACAACGCTGGTGTTGATGATTTTGGTTTAGGCTTGTTACTTAAACAACATCAAATTTCAACCATGATAGCCTCTTATGTTGGCGAAAATGCCACCTTTGAACAACAAATGTTGTCTGGTGAGCTTAATGTGATACTCACGCCACAAGGCACATTGGCTGAAAAAATTCGTGCTGGTGGTGCGGGTATTCCGGCATTTTTCACCGCAACAGGTTACGGCACACCGATTGCTGACGGTAAAGAAACCCGTGAAATTAAAGGTCGTCACTACGTATTAGAAGAATCATTGACGGCAGACTTTGCCTTAGTTCGTGCATGGAAAGCCGACACCATGGGTAATTTGGTATTTCGAAAAACCGCCGCTAACTTCAATCCAATGATGGCCACCGCAGGTAAAATTACCGTGATTGAGGCTGAAGAAATTGTTGAACCGGGTGAGTTAGATCCAGACCACATCCATACACCAGGTATTTATGTTGATCGCGTTATCAAAGCCAGCTTTGAGAAACGTATCGAACAACGTACCGTCAAAGCTGCGAAATAAGGGAGACAACACCATGGCACTGACCAGAGAACAACTCGCCCAGCGCGTAGCAAAAGAATTACAAGACGGTTTTTACGTTAATTTAGGTATTGGTATCCCTACTCTTGTGGCTAACTATATTCCACAAGGCATGCAAGTGATGCTGCAATCTGAAAACGGTCTACTCGGCATGGGCGAGTTTCCAACCGAAGAAACCATAGACGCTGATCTCATCAACGCCGGCAAACAAACAGTTACCGCAGTTGCTGGAGCGTCATTCTTTTCATCGGCAGAGAGCTTTGCGATGATACGTGGCGGCCACGTAGACCTAACCGTATTAGGCGCCTTCGAAGTTGATGTTAACGGCTCTATCGCCTCATGGATGATCCCAGGCAAGCTGATTAAAGGCATGGGCGGCGCAATGGATTTAGTCGCTGGCGCTGATAATATTATTGTCACCATGATGCATGCAGACAAATACGGCAATTCAAAGTTATTGTCAAAATGCGAACTGCCATTAACGGGCTATGGTTGCATTAAACGTGTAATGACAGATTTGGCCTTTATGGAAATTAAAGAGGGTGCATTCCATTTACTTGAACGAGCCCCTGGCGTGTCTGTTGAAGAAATCGTCACAAAAACAGCTGGTAAGTTAGTGGTACCAGACCATGTGCCAGAAATGACTTTTTAATTAATCTTAAATGGTTAATATAACAAAGCCCGCCACTCTGGATATACTCAGTAATGCGGGCTTTTTTGTATTTTTTAAAATGACAACTAACTAAAAATACCTAACGGTTCGTTGATGTGACCGTTAATTTACAGAAAAACTACCAAGTTAAAGGCGCAAGCAATTGATCATCTGCTGGAATAATCAATACGTTACTGCGCATCCGCTCTAAAACTAACTCAGCAGTATTACCTATAATCCGTCCTAATAATCCTTCTCGTTGCCGAGCACCAATCACAAAATATTCACTCTTCAATCTGCAGGCTAGCTCAAACAAGCACAGTTCAGGCTCACCAGCAATAATGTGGATACATTCGGGATCCATATTAAATTGAGCAATCTGTTTTTGATGATCTTTATATGCCTTTTTAACAAGAGCATGGGTATCAATCAAATCCATATCTCGTAATATTTTGGGTACCCTAAGCACAAACGCTAAATGTAATTTGGTCCCTGTAGCTTCTGCAAGTTGCTTACCATATGCCACTACAACGCTATTAAGCTGTTGTTTAATAGGATCATGAGTAGCAAGATCGACAGCCATCAACGTTGCGTTGCCTTTAGTGAGTGGATTACTGGTTAATAATAATAACGGGATCCGAGTATGGCGTATCAACTGCCAGTCAGTGGATAAATAATGGTCTGCATGATGTACAGCCTTCACCATAAGGTCAAATCCATGACGAATAGAATGATGACAGGCATGTTCAAATAAATATTTGCTCCACACCATGTGTACCGGAATATCTTCACCTTTAAGATCCACGAGATGCTGCTTTAATTCAGCTTCTCGTTGATCCATTAACTGCTTTTGAGCAACGCTGACTAAACGAGGGTTATAACTTTCAGGACCACTAAAATAAGCATAAGAATAAGCAAAAACTTCCGCATTTTTGTTCAATTGCTTAGCTAACAGCAAACCGCTCGCTATCGCATCGGTATGTGCTTGTTCCATTTGCGCGATAATAAACACCTTATCCATTTCCTTCTCCTTAAGTCTGCCAATTTTTGATGTACAGCTACTGAAATAGTGATGTCCTGATTAGTTGTGCTATATAACAATCTTCATTGATGGTGGCTTGAACTAAAAATCCCATCAGCTGAGCTTTATAGGCAAATGTCACCGTTAAAAACAGTCGTCCAAATAACCAACTCGCCTAGCTCAAATAGTAAATAATTGAAAGTTCCAACTAAATATTTTTTCCGCTAAAACACAGTAAATCATGTCTTATTAGCTATCATTAGTTTAGTCAATAGAGTACGTTTGTGTTCAATAATTAATCAGTAAGTTGATCGTAATCAACTTTCTGAGATCAAATCGAATCAAGGGATATAGCGCAAACTAAGGCAGACAAAATGACAATAGATAGTTTTGTAATGTCATTATTCTTTATTCTAGTGGTAGGTAGAATACTCGGTGAACTGAGCGACCAACTTGGGTGTCCAAGCGTGGTGGGTGAAGTTATTGCAGGGATATTACTGGGGCCATCAATTCTCAATTGGGTAGAACCTAATAGCACATTAGCTATTATCGCAGAACTTGGGGTTATCCTATTACTTTTTGATATTGGGTGCGAAACCTCAATAAAACGGCTCGTCAATGCAGGAGGTCAAGCCGTTCGGGTCGCATTATTAGGGATTGCTTTACCCATATTAACAACAGGACTTGCCAGTCTTTATTGGTTGTCCCTAGCACCTTTTACAGCCTTATTTTTTGGTTGTGCCCTCACCGCCACCAGCATTGGTATATCAATGCGCGTGTTAACACTATACAAACAGACCCAAAGTTCAGCTGGACATATTATTCTTGGAGCCGCGGTAATTGATGATATTGTCGGAGTGATACTGCTTAGTTTGTTGTTTCATTTTGCTTCCTCAGGTGAATTGGCATTAAGCTCAACACTGATGTTGTTTATCACGATAACCAGTTTTATCGTTTTCAGCCCCCCACTTGTTAGAGCTATCATTTATTTTACCCGCTGGTTACGTCCCAAAACGAATATCCCGGGTTATGAAGTGTTTGTGGTAATGTCACTGATTAGCATGTTTGCATGGCTGGCACACTGGTTTGGCACACCAGCAATATTAGGTGGATTTGCAGTTGGCATGGGTATATCGCGGCAGTTTACTTCGCCATTAAATAAATTTTTGAAAAATCCCTTTCCTTACACTTATAAACTAGAACTGTCCTCTCGCCCGCTGGTGCAAATATTCAGCCCGATATTTTTTGTTTATGTCGGAGTTAGCCTCGATCTCAGCCAGTTAGATTCAAGTTTTACAGGTTTAGTCATTCTAGGATGGTTAGCGTTTATTGCTGTATTAAGTAAGTTCGTGGCAGGTTTAATAGCAGGTCAGAACTGGCAAGAAAAATGTATCATTGGTGCCGCAATGGTACCTCGTGGAGAGGTTGGGCTAGTTTTCGCGGAAATGGGCCGTCAACTTGGGGTGATACCAGCTAAAGAGTTTGCAATATTAGTTATGATTATCGCCCTAACGACCCTAATAGGGCCGCTTATTTTGAAATATACGTTAAGTAAGCAGCATTAACCGCTTAAGTCATTTCGACTTAAATATCAGTACTGAGTAACATAATGATCAGTCTACTAAAAACTGCAGCGCTTTCTCTAAATTAGGATCGTCAGGATTAGATGTATTTGTCACCCACGCAATATGACCAGTGCGGTCAATAAATACTGTTGTCGGTGTGCCTCTTACGCCATACAACTTAGCAACCTCATCCCCTAAAACCAACGTTTTCATCTTTACACCTCGATCTAGCAAGCTTTGTCCGGGAGTTGCGCCGACATCTTCTTTAAAACTAATACCAATCATTTGTAAGTCTGTATGTTGATATTTAAGTCGCAGCTTTTCTAAGCCGGGTTGAAGTTTTTTACAATATGGACACCATGTAGCCCAAAAATGCAAAATGACTGGTTTTCCCGCGTAGTCATGTAGATTAAATGGCTGACCATCAGCATGAGTTAACTCAAAGTTAGGAGCAACGGATTCTTCCATCTTCGACGCCGCATCAGCTATGTGTAACGGCATGAAAGACAAAAAGAACAATGCCAATATACTTATTCCAAACCAAACTAATTTCATCACTAGCCCCTTTTTGATGGCGTATTCTTTTGATAGATAATTTTGATAGATAATTTTGGATAGATAATTTTTGTAGATAACTCATAGACCGGACAAAAACGATTCTGTATTCGTTTGCAGAGCAAAAAAAATGGTTCATCAGTACTGAACTTTCTATAGGTGATTACGGTATTAATAAAGAGGCTAACAATACGCATATTTCAGAGTAAATAAATCGGTACATTAAACGTATAAAATTAAGTTTACGTTTACGTAAAAATAATACTGAGTTTTTACTCGAAATTGGGTATGGTTAGATAAATCAACTATCTGATTGGACCAGTAACTAACTACATTTTGTTGCCGAGACCCAACTAAAATACAACATAACCAAGGAATGATCTTATGCCAATTTACCAAGCTCCTCTTCGCGATTATCAATTCATTCTATCTGAACTGCTTAATGTCTATCAACAAACTGATTTACGTGGTTTTGATGAGTTAGATGCTGAGCTAACTGATGCGATTTTACAAGGTGTTGCCGATTTCAGCACTGACATCATGTTGCCACTCAATGCCAGTGGAGACTTAGAAGGTTGTAAACTGGTTGATGGTAAGGTCATTACCCCTACAGGGTTCAAGCAAGCTTATAAACAATACGTACAAGATGGTTGGGCAACATTAACTTGCGATCCTGAATTTGGTGGCCAAGGTTTACCCGAAGTTATCGGTACATTTGCAACCGAAATGAAAACAGCCACTAATATGGCGTTTGCCATGTATCCAGGCTTAACCCATGGGGCTTATTCAGCGATTCACGTTCACGGCAGCGATGCGCTAAAGCAAAAATATTTAGCCAAACTGGTCAGTGGTGAATGGACCGGCACCATGAACTTAACAGAGTCTCATGCGGGTACAGATTTAGCCTTACTGCGCACTAAAGCGGTTCCTGCTGGTGATGAACTGTTTGCTATTAGCGGTGAGAAAATTTTCATTTCGTCGGGCGATCACGACTTAGCCGACAACATCATTCATTTAGTATTAGCGCGTTTACCAGATGCACCGGACGGTGTTAAAGGTATTTCATTATTTGCTGTACCTAAGTTTTTAGTGAATGCCGATGGTAGCTTAGGCGAAGCTAACAAGCTTAGCGCAACAGGTCTTGAGCATAAAATGGGCATTCATGGTAACTCAACGTGTGTGATGCATTTTGACGGCGCAATAGGTGAGCTTGTTGGTGCTGCACATCAAGGTCTAAAAGCCATGTTTACCATGATGAACCAAGCACGTTTAGGTGTCGGTATTCAAGGTTTAGGCGTATCAGATATTGCTTATCAAAATGCTCTCGTTTATGCCAAAGAGCGTATTCAAGGCCGTGCATTAAGTGGTGTTAAGCAGCCAGAGCAAGCTGCAGACTCATTATTAGTCCACGGCGACGTGCGTCGTATGTTGTTATCACAAAAGTCGTTCAACGAAGGTACACGTGCGCTAATGGGTCAACAAGCGCTGTGGCTTGACCAAGTAGAACGTCATACCGATCCAGAAAAAGCCAAACAAGCTAATGCACTTGCTGCGTTATTTACACCGATTGTTAAAGGCTTTGTCACCGACCAAGGCTTTAAAGCTTGTGTCGATGCCCAGCAAGTCTATGGCGGCCATGGTTATATTAATGAATGGGGTATGGAGCAGTTTGTGCGTGATATCCGTATTGCAATGATTTACGAAGGCACAAATGGGGTACAAGCACTCGATTTAGTCGGCCGTAAATTACTTGCCGACAAAGGTGCAGCATTAACTTTGTGGTCAGGTATGGTGAAGGAATTAATTCAGCAAAACGCGGCTAATGACGCAATGAAACCTTATCTTGCAGGCTTAATGGATGCCGCAGGCGATCTTGAAAAAGCGACCGGTTTTATCGTGCAGTCAGCCAGTAAGAATCCTGATCTCATTGGTGCAGCGTCAATGGCCTATATGCAGTTGTTTGGAATTACCGCACTAGCATGGATGTGGACTCGCGTTGCAGCAACGTCATTAGCCGCATTAGAAGCGGGTACTGAAGAGACTGGTTTTTACCAAGCTAAACTTAAAACCGCACAATTCTTTATGAGCTATTGGGGCAGCCAAACCCGCAGCTTACGCAAACAAATTGAATCGAGTAGTGCAGATATTGTCGATTTCGCAGAAGCCGATTTTTAATAAATAGTGACACACAAAAAAGCCGCATCAATTAACTTGAAGCGGCTTTTTTATTCAGTTAAGTTGGGTTTGACTTAATCCCACAAAAACTCACGAAAATGCTTTCGACAAACCGACTCGTAACTTTCATTACCGCCAATGGCAACCTGCTCGCCTTCACGCATCGGTTTACCGTCATGATCAAGACGCACGACCATGTTAGCTTTACGGCCACAATGACAGATAGTTTTAAGCTCAACCAACTTGTCAGCCCAAGCTAATAAATATTGGCTGCCTGGAAATAGTTCGCCTTGAAAATCATTGCGAAGACCATAGCACAATACTGGAATATCAAGATTATCAACAACATGAGTAATCTGTCTAACTTGTTCTTTACTTAAAAACTGACTTTCATCAATCAATACGCAATGAATTTTTTGCTCATCATTCGACGTCGAAATTAACTCAATTAAATTATCAGTGCTACCGAACACCTGCGCTTCGGTTTCGATGCCGATACGTGATGACACTTTGCCGACACCATAACGATTGTCTATCGATGCCGTCATCACTAAAGTGTGCATACCGCGCTCACGATAATTATAAGATGACTGCAGTAATGATGTTGATTTACCGGCATTCATCGCCGAATAATAAAAGTACAGTTGCGCCAAAATGAAGCGTCCTAATGTTTAGCTAGTGAATGTCGTTCATATTACCTTTTCCAACATCGTAATAACAAATAAAAATGCCGTATTCATAACGAATACGGCATTTTTATTACAGCTTAAATTGGACATCTACCTACATACAGTAGGGCTTAGTTCAAGAAATTACTTCTTAGCCCAAAAGTGTAATATCACAATGCTGATGACAAACAACACGCTACAGCAAACTAACCCTGCGATTAATGAGCCAGTAAAACCTAATACGGTGTAACCGACTAAACTGATGAACGCGGCAATTAAGGCATACGGCAGTTGAGTAACCACGTGATCAATATGATGACAACTGGCACCGGTTGACGACAATATAGTGGTGTCAGAAATGGGCGAACAATGATCGCCAAATACCGCACCAGACAATACTGCGGCCAACATTGGCAACATCATACTACTATCACTTCCCATAGCCATATCTGCTGCAATAGGCAACATAATCCCAAACGTGCCCCAACTTGTTCCTGTCGCAAATGCGGTAATACCCGCTAATAGGAATAACACTGCAGGTAACATCGCAAACGGAATATTGTCAGTGGCTAAACTTGCCATGTACTTACCGGTTTCAAGCTGTCCAATCACACTCGAAATTGTCCATGCAAAAAGTAATATGTAAATGGCTGGCAACATCGAGCGCGCGCCAACCGACATGCCTTTGAGTAACATAGACAAGTCAACTTTTTGCTGAATAGCAAGAATGAGCGTCGCAATAAGACCAACTACAGAGCCAAAAAATAGTGACGAGCTAACATCGGTATTCTCAAATGCCCCAAGTACATTAAACGGTAAGCCTTTTGCTGCTAACACATCGGCGCCACTTGAAACCATAAAATACACTGTCGCAAACACCAATACCGCGATAGGTAAAAATAAGCCCATCACTTTACCGGTATCGGCTTCAGGTAAATCTGTAACAGCGCCAGGGGGTTGGCCTTTTGACTCATCAAACAAGTTACCCCGCAGTGCGTTTAATTCATGCTGGCGCATTGGGCCAACATCTAAGCTAAACGTTGCAACACACAGTAATAATAATAACGAAAAAATGGCATAAAAGTTCATTGGGATCATTTGAATAAAGACGCTCAAATGACCAGAATCTGTAAATCCATGAGCCGTTAAAATACCGCCAATTAAGGCGATAATGTATGCACCCCAGCTAGATACGGGAGAAATAACACACACCGGCGCAGCGGTGGAATCAAGAATATAAGCTAATTTGGCACGCGAAATATGGTAGCGATCTGTGATTGGACGTGAAATCGAGCCGACGACTAAACTATTAAAGTAATCATCAATAAACACTACGCAGCCTAAAAACATGGTCATTAACTTGGCATCACGTTTATTGCGAATACGCAATTTAGCCCAATCAGCAAAAGCACGAGCAGAGCCACTGACAGTGATCAATGCTGTGATCATACCCAGCACAATCAAAAAGCCTAAAATGTACACATTCCAACTGTTCAGTCCGGCGTCTTTCCAAACTAACTGGCTGGCTGTATTTAAGATATATTCGCCACTGCCAACCAATGAGAAATCGGTTAGTAATAAGGCGCCGAAAACAATGCCAACCCCTAAAGATAGCAATACTTTACGAGTTAAAATAGCCAGAGTAATAGCCACAAGTGGTGGCAAAACAGAAAGTGCCGAATCGGCATAACTTATTATCATAATTTAATTATTTCTTCGTTGGATACGAATGGAGAAAAACTAGAAATAAGGCTAAACATACACAGGAAGTGTATGCGTTAACTTAACTAGTAGCACTCCACAGTAATATCCATTTAATATGAATATCATTCTTTTTATCAAGTCGATAAAAACACTATGACAGTGCAGTCCCTTTCGAGAACTGCCCCAACAAATACGGCTGATAACCCCATTTATTTCGGCATTGCACCCTTTTATGTCGAATTATTGGCATCACCCAATTCAACATGACTTTTATGCAACGCACCTCTACTTTTGTTGTTTGTAGTTAAAGCTCATTACACACAACGCGAACATACAATCATAAATTACATATTCTGCGCCAGTAAAAAGCACTAAACAGCACGACAAATAACAACAACATCAATTTAAACCACAATTGCATAGCATTAGTTTAACGTTTTTAAATCAAATGCACACTAGTGTAATGGGCACAAAAACAGCAACCGCATCAAACCCTGGATATTTGAACTGAATTTTTAAAAATCAACACCTAAACCAGTACTAAATCCAAGAGAAATCCAAGAGTAGCCCAATAAAAAAGGTTTCTACCTTATGAGTAGAAACCTTTTTAATCGTACAACAGAACGTTTAATAGCGCGTCAAAGTCGGCTGAACAACACGAGCTTAATCAACTCCTCCGTTTAGCGACTTAACATCTGATTAAACGAGGTTGTTCAATGCCGGTACCGCTTCAAATAAGTCGGCAACCAAACCATAATCCGCCACTTGAAAAATAGGGGCTTCAGGGTCTTTGTTAATGGCCACAATTACTTTTGAGTCTTTCATGCCAGCAAGATGTTGAATCGCGCCAGAAATACCCACTGCAATGTACAAGTTAGGGGCGACAATCTTACCCGTTTGCCCAACTTGCAAGTCGTTAGGTACAAAGCCCGCGTCTACAGCTGCACGTGATGCACCTACTGCTGCGCCTAACTTATCGGCTAGTTGTTCTAAAATGGCAAAGTTTTCACCGCTGCCCATACCACGGCCGCCAGACACAATAATGCCAGCATTACCGAGTTCAGGACGGGCTGATTCAGTGAGTGACTGAGAAACAAACTCAGTTTTTGAATCAATTGCTTGGCTTAAGTTGATGACTTCAGCACTGCCTGTTGATGCTACAACATCAAACGCACTTGAGCGCACAGTCATGACTTTCTTAGCATCTAAGCTTTGCACTGTTGCAAGCGCATTACCCGCATAAATAGGGCGTACAAAAGTGTCACTGCTTACAACTTCAATCACTTCAGAAATCTGGGCAACGTCTAATAATGCTGCTACGCGAGGCAATGTATCTTTACCTATACTGGTTGCTGCAGCCAGAATGTGTTCATAGTCTCCGGCAATATCAACAACCAATTTTGATACATTTTCAGCTAGTTGAGCACCATATTGAGCGGCATCTGCCACTAATACTTTACTCACACCCGCTAAACTTTGTGCTGCACTTACTGCGGCAGAACAATCAGCACCAGCAACCAGTACATGAATATCACCACCAATGGCTGTTGCAGCGCTAACTACTTTCGCCGTGTCAGTTTTCAGGCTGACATTATCGTGTTCTGCTAATACTAAAATGGTCATATTAGATCACCTTCGCTTCATTTTTTAACTTATCAACTAACTCTTCAACAGAAGACACCATGATGCCCGCTTTACGCTCAACTGGAGGTGTGACGCTAAGTACTGTTTGATGCGCTCTTAAGCTCACACCAAGATCAGCCACAGCCATAATCTCTAATGGCTTGCGTTTAGCTTTCATAATATTAGGTAATGAAGCATAACGAGGTTCGTTCAAACGTAAGTCTACCGTCACAATCGCAGGCAAAGGCATTTTCAGCGTTTGTAGTCCGCCATCGATTTCACGTGTAACCGTAATCATGTCACCATCAATTTTGACTTCTGATGCAAATGTCGCTTGTGGCATATCAGTTAATGCTGCGAGCATTTGACCCGTTTGGTTATTGTCGCCGTCAATTGACTGCTTACCAAAAATAACGAGTTGTGCTTGCTCTTTTTCTTGCACTGCCTTTAACAGCTTAGCAATCGAAAGAGGCACTAACTCTTCATCGGTCTCAATATGAATCGCTCGGTCGGCACCCAGTGCCATTGCGGTTCTTAATTGTTCTTGCACCGCTTTAGGGCCAACACTTACCACTACAACTTCAGTGGCAATGCCAGCTTCTTTGAGGCGAACAGCTTCTTCTACCGCTATTTCGCAAAATGGGTTTAACGCCATTTTAAGGTTGGTCGTATCAACATTTGTGTTATCAGCTTTTACCCTGACTTTCACATTGGCATCAACTACGCGTTTAACAGGCACCAATACTTTCATAGGTTTTCCTTCCTACACCTTCAATGTATATGGACAACACACTGGCGTTCGCCAATGCAAGATGGGTTAACTTTACGTCCTGTTAACGTTAACGTCAATCAAAGTCAAACGACTGTTTACATATTTTTTGTTATTGTGGTGGCAATCAAACTAAACAAGTAGTGGATCATTAATTACTTAATGGGAATGCTTAATTAAAATTAATTGCATAATTAGATGATTTTATTTGATTCAATGCCAAATAGTTTCTATTATTACAGCTATATTCAGTATTGATTAAGCTGTATTAGTAATAATCAGAGAATTAATCTGACTTATATTAATAATAACGACCCAAATAAACAATATGAAGTACTGAAACTTACACGGAACGTTGATACTTTTTATCTCTTATAACTTTTATTTTATAAATAAATCATTAGGAAACTATACAACATGAGTGACTTTTTAGACATATTAACCCACGGCCGTCGTTTTAAAGCTGCAGTAAAAGAATTGTCTCTTGATGATTTACGTGAAACAGCGGCCAAATTAGAAAAAATCATTACCGAACGTCAAGAAGAAGAAAAATTAGAACTTGAAGCTAATGCAGAGCGTAACGCTCGTATTGCTGAAATTCTTGCTCAAATTGAAAACAGTGGTTTATCAATTGAAGATTTAGGTGATGTGACCTCTTCTGTTAAAACAGCTAAACCTAAACGTGCACCGCGCCCACCAAAATATCAAATCACTGTTGATGGTGAATTAATTCAATGGACTGGCCAAGGTCGTATGCCTACCGTATTCAAACAACAAGTTGATAGCGGCAAAAATATGAGCGAATTCTTAATTCCTGGTATGGAATAATTATTCTGATTAAGGGTTAACCACACGGTTAGCATTTAAAATAAAAAAGAGCTTACTTCGGTAAGCTCTTTTTTTATAGCATTTGAGCGCTTTATCATCGCCATGAGAAAAGGTAAACTAACCGTCATTGATCCATTCCCCATTAATAGAAGGCTACGGCTATGACTTTTCCTCTTAAATATGCATTTATTGCCTCAGGTATAGCACTATTATTGAGCGCTTGTGCGAGTGATTATACGTTCAAAAGTAATTTAGACAGTAAAGCGATCAATGATTATTTTAAAGTCGGTGATGTACAGTTATATGAAGGAAACGATCAACCTAAAGGAACATTTGAAACTTTAGGTTTAGTGGAAGGCGAAGCCTGCCAAGAAAGCAAACAAGATGCACCACCGCAAATGGCCGTAGCACGAAGCAATGCCAGAAGATCTGCTGCAGATATGGGCGCAAATGGTTTTGTAGTTAAAAGCTGTTTTATGATTACTGAAGCGGATAATAGTTGTTTTAGCCGTGCACTTTGTGTCGGTCAAGCCATTAAAACTCCTACAGAAAAATAACAACTCAATATATTATATTGGCTGCCCATAAATGATGAGTGCTCATATAACACTCATCAACATTTTTTATATTTGATTTATAACTCCCTTTGTTTGCTTAATTCAGGTATCGCATGACACAAAGCAACGATCGACACAGTCAAACAGATCTAATGAATCATAAATCTAGCGTTCCGTTTAGCAGCCAATTAAATGCTGTTGCAATATGCAGAACACCTTACAAACAAAAGTTTGGTATTCCTCGTCAGCCAGGTTTAGTCAATGCGGTAGGTTATATAGAGTTTGAACCCGCGTTTAATCATATTGATGCAGTAAGAGGAATAGAGCAATATTCACACTTATGGTTATTATTCTGTTTCCATGAAAATCTGGCTCAAGGTTGGAAAACCACCGTTCGCCCTCCTCGTTTAGGCGGCAATGAAAAACTGGGCGTTTTTGCTACACGCTCCACATTTCGTCCAAATGGTATTGGCCAATCAGTGGTAAAACTCCATGGAGTTATCCAACGTAAAGGAAAAGTGTGCTTAGTAATATCTGGAATGGATTTATTAGACGGCACGCCAATTGTCGATATTAAACCTTATATTCCTTTTTCTGATGCTATTTTAGACGCCAAAGGCGGCATAGCCCAAGAAGCCCCAATCCTCATCCCACTGACTTATACATCGTTAGCGACAGAGCAAATAGATCACTACAGCCAACAAGAGCAGTACCAAGATTTAGCCGCGCTTATTGAAGGGGTATTGTCACAAGATCCTCGTCCTGCATACAAAAAAGCCAAAAATGATCCCAAACTTTATCAAGTGGCTTTATACGACTTAGATATCTTTTGGCATATCACAGCTCAAGGTATTGAAGTGTTAGAACTCAAACCGACAAAAGTTGAACTGCTGAAGGATTAAATCAATGGCAGACATAGATTACCAAGCTCAACATAAAAAACGCTTATCATGGATGCCATGGCTGTATTTTTCACTTAAACCAAAACATTTAACATGGGCAAAACCTTGGCAAGATGACATTCAACAACGGCTATGTCAGCTTGAAACCATTCATGTAGGTGAACAATGTTTTATTGCCCCACAAGCTCAGCTTTTTGCCGAACCTGGTAGGGACATTATCATTGGCGATCAATGTATGATTGCCGCTGATGTGTTTATGCATGGCCCAATTACCCTAGGCAATGAAGTGGCCATTAACCATGGCTGCAGCTTAGATGGGGGCCGTAACGGTATCAAAATTGGCAGCCAAACACGTATTGCTAACAACGTCACGATTTATGCTTTTAACCATGGTATGTCACCCAGCGCACCCATTTATAAACAACCCGCGACATCAAAAGGTGTAGTGATAGGCCAAGATGTATGGATTGGCGCTCAGGCAGGCATTGTTGACGGTGTCACCATTGGGGATTGTGCGGTGATTGGCATGGGCTGCATTGTTACAAAAGATGTACCCGATTTTGCCATTGTTGCTGGAAATCCTGCCCGAGTTATTGGCGACCGACGCGATAAATAACCTCAGATACGTTGAATAGATAGGGTTATTCAATAAAGACAAATTAGTGGCAACTCATCGATATTAAACTTGCCATTGTTGTTGCTATCTAAGCACATTGACGCGACTATTGTGTTCTTATAACAAGTCAATACAACACTGGATAGAGGGATAGAAAGCTATTTAATATGCATTTATTATCCCGATGTGAAGTTTAATAACGGTCACTTGCGGTTAAAGTATAACAAAGGCTACTTTTGAGTCGAATTAGCAGGTGACATCATTGTTGCAGGTGCTAAAATGATGCTAATTCATAGCAACTATTTTGGACATTGGGAATGCGAGTTAGCAAGTACCTGCTTTCAACACAAAAAGAAACCCCTGCTAATGCAGAGGTGATTAGTCATCAGTTAATGTTACGTGCCGGTATGATCCGTCGTAATGCTTCAGGTCTCTACACTTGGCTTCCATCAGGTTTACGTGTTTTACGTAAAGTTGAAGCCATTGTTCGTGAAGAAATGAATAAAACAGGCGCTATCGAAATATTAATGCCGTTAGTTCAACCTGCTGATTTATGGGTTGAAACGGGCCGTTGGGACAAGTTTGGTCCTGAATTATTACGTTTCCAAGACCGTAATAATCGTGACTTCGTATTGGGGCCAACCCATGAAGAAGTGATCACCGATTTAGTCCGTAAAGAATTAAGTTCTTACAAGCAACTGCCGTTAACACTTTACCAAGTACAAACTAAGTTCCGTGATGAAGTTCGTCCCCGCTTTGGTGTGATGCGCGCGCGTGAATTCTTGATGAAAGATGCCTATTCTTTCCATTTAGATCAAGAAACCATGGATAACACTTACCACGCTATGCATACCGCATACAGCAATATTCTGACTCGTATGGGATTATCATTCCGTCCTGTACTGGCTGATACTGGTTCTATCGGTGGTAGCATGTCGCATGAATTCCATGTACTGGCTAACAGTGGTGAAGACTTAATCGCTTATTCAACGGGTAGCGATTATGCCGCTAACATTGAAAAAGCCGAATCACCAATGCCAACCGACACTCTTGCCACGCCGACTGAAGCGATGACGTTAGTGGATACGCCTAACGCCAAAACGATTGCTGAGTTAGTTGAGCAATTTGGTTTAGTCATCACTAAAACGGTTAAAACCTTAATCGTAAAAGGTGCTACTGACGAAGCGCCATTAGTTGCCTTAGTTATCCGTGGCGATCACGAACTTAACGAAATTAAAGCCGACAAACTTGAATTAGTCGCGTCTCCATTTGAATTTGCTTCAGAAGCAGAAATTCGTGCAGCAGTGGGTGCAGGTCCTGGTTCTATAGGACCTGTTGGCTTAACGATGCCAATTATTGTTGATCATAGTGTGACTGTGATGAGCGATTTTGCCGCGGGTGCCAACACTGAAGCTAAGCATTATTTTGGTATTAACTGGGAGCGCGATTTGCCTCTAGCGACTGCAGCGGATATCCGTAATGTGGTCGAAGGTGAACCAACGCCTGATGGCTTAGGTACGTATGCCATGGCTCGTGGTATTGAAGTCGGCCATATCTTCCAGTTGGGAACAAGTTATTCTAAATCAATGAATGCCACCGTGTTAGACGAAAACGGTAAAGCTCAAGTGTTATTGATGGGTTGTTACGGCGTAGGTGTGAGTCGTATTGTGGCTGCTGCTATTGAGCAAAACAACGATGACCGTGGCATTACCTGGCCTGAAGCGATTGCACCGTTTACTGTAGGCATTTTGCCAATGAATATGCATAAGTCACATCGTGTAGCTGACATTGCCGAAAAACTTTACCAAGACCTGGCTGATGCTGGTGTTGAAGTATTGATGGATGATCGTAAAGAGCGTCCTGGGGTTATGTTTGCCGACATGGAGCTCATTGGCTTACCGCATGTTGTCGTGATTGGCGATCGTAATATTGATGCAGGTGTATTTGAATATAAAAACCGTCGCACGGGTGAGAAACAAGATATTCCATTCGATGAGATTGTGGCGTTTTTAACAAATGCAGCTAAAGGCTAGTTATTAACGATATAACCTGAAAAAACGCACTTTAGAGTGCGTTTTTTATCGCTGCAAAACACTTTTATGTAATATTTTTGATATAAATATCGATTTCAAGGCCTTGATTCAACTCTGAAATAATCTCAAGCCTACCGCCTAATTTTTGCGTTACTAGATTATACACAATAGACATGCCTAACCCTGTGCCACCAATGTTACGTGCGGTAGTAAAAAAAGGTTCAAATATTCTCCGCTTTACTTCAGGGCTCAAGCCTTTACCATTATCTTTGTAAAACATCTTTATTTCATCACCACAATAATTAGCGCCTAATATAATTCGCTTTTGTCCTACATAATCGGCAGGAAATGCATGCCGAAAACAATTGGACACTAGATTAGTAAAGATTTGTGCAATAGCACCAGGATAAGATTCAACAACCAAGTCGGGTTCTAATTGAATATCAAGTTCGATACCTTGCTTACGGGTTAATGGCCTAAGAGGGGAAGATATTTGTTCCAAATATTCAGTTAAATTAACCTGTTCTTTTTCTAGAATAAGCTGGTCAGCGGCGGTGCGTTTAAAGTTATGAACTAACTCAGCGGCACGCGATAAATTGCGTTCAATTAAATGTAATCCGTCAGTAAGTGTATGGATAAACTCTTCAAAGTCTTGTTGTTCTAATTCACCCGCAGCGAACAAAGTTTTGAGTTTAGTTAACTCATCGATGCAGTGGCTTGTTGATGTCACTGAAATACCTAATGGAGTATTAACTTCATGTGCAACACCAGCAACAAGATTACCTAAGGCGGCAAGCTTTTCGCTCTCTATTAAACTGGTTTGCGTTACTTGTAGATTATTAATCGCATTTTTTAACTCTGCGGTTCGCTTTTCAACTTCTGCTTCTAAGGCTAAATTATTCAATTCAAGTTCATTTTGGTAAGCCTTGACCTTTTTAGCGTTAACAGCTCTACCATACAAATCAGCCAAAGAGCTCACAAATGATTGCTCATCACGGCTCCAATGCCGAACGCCTCCCTTATGCTCACAACAGATAATGCCGATCATTTTACCAGCATGCCTTATTGGGCTGTCTAACATGGCTGTGATTGCATTGGGACGTAAATAAATCTCTTTAAATTCACAGGTTGCTGGATCTGTCATAGCATCACTGGCAGCAATCGTTCTTTCTGTATCGAGAGCGCGAAAATACCCCGGAAACGCTAAGCGAGTTAGCGTGATATTATTTTGTTTAGTTTGATTATCAACTAATAAAAAACAACCGATTGATTGATTATCTTCTGTTAACAACCATATACCTGCCCTGTCGATATCGAGTCCGCGACAAACTGAATCGACAATCAATTTTGAAGCCGAATCTAAGTTTCCAGTATCAATTAATTCAGACCGGCTGACAGCCAGTAATACTTGATCTAAATTCTGATTCATAATAGATAACTTAATGTGTGCTTTGCGCAGGTTCATCTGGCATTTGTTGCTGGATCTCTACAAACTTATCAAGCAAGGTTAAACTGGCATCACACATCAAAGGATCAAATTGCTTACCTGACTGCTCAATTAAATAATCTCTTACTTTTTCAGCGGACCAGGCGTCTTTATAACTGCGTTTTGACAACAGTGCATCAATTACATCCACGATAGCCATAATGCGACCTTCAATCGGTATTGCATCAGCAACTAACCCACGAGGATAACCATTACCGTCCCATCGTTCATGATGTGTATAGGCAATACGAGCGCCCATTTTGGCTATGATACGATTTGATGCAGCAAGTAAGGTGTAGCCCTTTTCTGCATGGGTTTTCATGATTTCCCACTCACTATCGGTCAACTTACCGGGTTTATGTAAAATACTTTCAGGAATACCAATTTTACCCACATCATGTAAAGGGGCGGCATAGCGCATGGTTTCAACAAAATCATCGCTCATACCAATATGGTTAGCCAGCATTTCACTCATCACTGCCACACGCCTAACATGAGCACCGGTTTCTTTACTGCGCTGTTCAATCGCATCACCAATAATTAGGATCAGTTCACGTTGCGTTTGTTGGACATTTTCTTTGCTTGAAAGGTTTTCAAAGGTCAAACTAACATTGGCAGCAAATAATTCAAGGATCCTGACCTGCAAAGGCGTTAATGCGGTGTCGTGTTGGAGGTATAAAATACTGGTAACATCTTGGCCAAACTTATAAAAGCCTACATAAATATTATCGTGAACTATCGACTTCTCTAAACTAATGGCTTCAATAATATACTCTTTCACTTCACCCGGTAGTGATTCGACATTTTCTATTTCACAGTAACTCACCATATCGCCAGTCGCGGCTAATAGGTTCATATGAGTATCTTGGTAGAGATCTTCACGAAAACTGGTTAAATAAAGCGCTGAGCTATTCAAATTAAGTAATTGCAATGTTTGTTCAAGAACAGCACTGCCAAAATGATGCAGTGTATTGCTTAGTAGCACAGAAGAAGAAGCTTGGATGACTTTCTCCATCCCACGCTGACTTAGTTCAATTGTTTTAATATCTCGATACGAGCGCAAGGAAGCATAAACACACGATTTAAGTTTGGTAGCGGTTAATTCTGTTTTTGCTTTGTAGTCATTAATATCAAACTCTCTGATCACCCTTTCCTCAGGAGCGCTGCCCGGCTGACCAGTGCGAAGAATAATCCTTGTACTGTGATTATTTAACTCACCTCGAATACGTTCAACTAAATCCAGCCCCGCGTGATCGTTTTCCATCACAACATCGATAAATGCGAGCGCGATATCAGGCTCATCGCGTAGTAAAATGAATCCATCTTCAGCGCTAAAACTTGAATAAAAAGCGAGTTTCCTACCTTCCAACTCAAAATGACTTAATGCAAATTTAGTCACATCATGTATGCCTGGTTCATCATCAATGATGGCAATTTTCCAGGGAGAAAGTTGCTTTGCTTTATGTGCTGCATCGTTATCAACCGATACTTCTGATGTTGTCTTAAACAGAGCCACATGCCATCCTTAAATTGGTATAATCAATTGAGTATTCGTTAACAAAATCAACATCAACAATCTATGATGAACTATTTACATTAGTTTTATCATGAAGGCTAAATAACCATACGAGTAAAAGATTACTTTAGATCTTATTATCAATCTCGATATGGTGTTGCAAATGAGTGCTCGTAATCATGTTCAACTTTTCATCTCAAAGTATTAACCTCGATAATAGATATAGTGAAGATAAAGGATAGACAATAAATAGCATAGTCGACTTATTGGTAACTGGTGTAGAACACAAAAAGAATTCATACTAGAATCAAACAAACTTAACCGATTAAAGGACCGATATTGCCAGTATCAACAGCATTAGTACTTGGAGGTGGTGGAGCAAGGGCGGCTTATCAAATTGGCGTATTAAAAGCGTTAGTGCAGTTTTACCCACGCAACCATAATGTTCCATTTGATATTATTTGTGGTACATCTGCAGGTGCTATTAATGCAATATCGATAGCGACCCACGCATCTTGTTTCCATTTGGCCATAAAAAAACTGGACTGGGTGTGGCGTCATTTTGAAACCCATAAAGTCTATCGCACTTCGATCCCTCAAGTGTTGAGACATTTGGGACGAATGGCAATTAAAGGTCTACAAGATGACAAAGTCAATACTGATGCTGGCAGCCTACTGGATAATCAACCATTACGAGAGTTGCTGAATAACCTTATCGATTTTAAAAGAATTGATCGTAATATTGGTAATGATGCACTCAAAGCTATCAGTATCGACTCATCATGCTACAACAATTCACGTTCATATACTTTCTATCAAGGTAACGAACACATTGATGATTGGCAACGTGCTAGACGAGTTGGTATTCGCAGTTTATTAAATACTGAGCACTTACTTGCAAGCTCAGCAATTCCGATGGTATTCCCATCAATTAAACTTAATCAAGCCTATTATGGTGATGGATCCGTCCATCAATTATCGCCACTATCAAGCCCTATCCACCTAGGTGCGAGTAAAATATTTGTGATTAATTTAGACAGTCCACACAAACACTTTCCCATCGAGTTTGAATATCACCCTAAAACAGCAACAATCGCCGGACATTTATTAGATACCATTTTCTCGGACACATTGAACAGCGACTTAGAGCGTCTGCAACGGGTCAACAGCACCTTATCAATGATATCCCCACAAGACCGTGAAACCTTGAACTTGCGTCATATTGATACTTTAGTGATAAAACCTAGTCAAGATTTAAGCCGAATTGCAGAACGGTTCTATGATGATATGCCTTTTGCAATCAGAACTTTATTGAAATTATTTGGTATTAACAGACAGTCTGACTCGAGTATTGTGTCGTATTTATTATTCGAAAAAAGCTATACCACCACCTTGATTGATTTAGGTTATCAAGATGCAATGGATAGAATTGATGAAATAAAACAATTTTTCGATATACAGACTAAAGTTTAACCGTTAATACTCAAAATCTATGATATACCTATATATTAACATCAACAATTAACATCAAGAATTAACATCAAGAATTAACATCGAGAATTAACATCAAGAATTAACATCGGGATTAATTGATGATAAAAGCGTGAGTGCGCTTTGGTTATCTATATTAAAGTCATCCTCGTCATACTGGTTTAGCTTGAGTCAAATAGACATGTTTTACATAGTCACGTTTATAAAAGTGAATATTATTTTAAATTGTTGATCATTCACTTGAGACACATAAAACCAGAACTGCCGAGCGTCACATTCGTAACAATTTTGTATCTAAAAGGATTTTAGATGAAAAATTTATGGTTAGTGATTATATTAACAATCGTCGGCTGCGGCCAGCAAGACACCTCGACTATAGATACAACTTCAAGTAGTCAAAACACTTTGCAATGGCAAGGTGTGTATCATGGTGTATTCCCATGCCCGAGTTGCGATGGAATGGATACCACTCTTGAACTAATCCAACCGAACCAATATACCATCCACACTATTCGTCTAGGCACTGATCCCAATCCTTATCGTGGCAGCGGAACATTTAAGTGGGATAAAAGTGGTAACATTATCATTTTAGATCGTGGACATATTTATCAAGTCTATTCCGATCACTTATATTTGTTAGATGTAAAATTTAGGCGAATTACAGGCCCAGACGCAGAGCGATATAGAGTCGATAAAATCGAAGGGCTAGGTCAGCAAATCAGAATAAACTAACAATGAAGTATGACTCTTATAATCAAAGTACTGAAAGCTTTTTAATAACTCTTCGGAGCACAATTAAATAGATATTCATTGCTCATTAGACTGCCGTTGACGACTTTGCACTTTTCTGTGGAAACTGTGTTCACAAAAACAATGGTCAGTTATTTACCATTGGAGTAATGCAGGTAAGTGTACTTGGTATGAGTTTGCTCAAGAGATCAAAACACAAGGAATAGCGTTAGGCTTATTACCTCAATCAATTTATTTGCAGCCTATAACATCAGAACCATATGCATCTATCGTTAATAGGCCCACTTTCAGTGTGTTAGACACCCGCTTATCGCACTCAATCTCCATGCCCAAACCTTGGCAACAACAATTAGCTCAATGCCTTAATGAATTGGTGCTTAGTAAAGTTTAATTATTTAAAGTAAAAAATGAATTGTCATATCAGTGTCATTTTTACGTGCAATAATTTTTACCATCAAGGATGAAATATTTCGCTTTAGCTTGTCATTAACTTTAGGTAAAAAGAGGCTGTACCAACAGAGGTACAGTTATCTGGAATGTTGAAAATGTCACACTCATTTGAATTTGATGAAGATGATGCGCCATGGGGCGATAACATCAAGGGAAAACCAAAATCGAAAAAAGTAAAACAGCGTCGCCGAGATACTAAGCGCCGTTACTTTGACGATAATGCAGAAATGGAGTTCGCGCCTGCTAAGTGGAAATAATTTAACAGAATTTTCTCATCAAGTTTAAAAAGCAAGTTGCCTGCAACTTGCTTTTTTGTTGAAAAAAATGGCCTTGAGAAACTCAAGACCATTTAAGTAAAGCGTTAGCAGTATTGAATCAGTGTATTTCGATGTCTCTGAAATTGACCTTTTACAGATAAAATATGGTGGCTAACCCCAAAAAAGTAAAAAAGCCTACAACGTCAGTCACTGTGGTCAGAATAACTGAACCAGATAAAGCTGCGTCTTGATTAAAGCGCTGTAAAATCATCGGCACCATCACACCAGCAATAGCAGCAACAGCCATATTAACTAAAATAGCACAGGCAATAACGACGCCCATTATCGTATCGTTAAACCACCATCCGGCAATAATACCGATGACAATCGACCACAACATGCCATTTAGCGCACCGATACCGAGTTCGTTTTTCATCAACGACATCACGTTACCAGCAGAAATCTGACCCATTGCCATACCGCGGATCATTAACGTTAACGACTGGCTACCTGCAATGCCACCCATTGAAGCCACAATTGGCATCAATACCGCTAACGCGACCACTTGCGACAATACATTTTCGAATAATCCAATAGTAGCAGATGCTAAAAATGCCGTGAGTAAGTTTATCCCTAGCCACACGGCACGACGCTTTGCACCCACCACTATCGGGGCGAATAAATCGTCGTGTTCATCCATACCAGCAGTTGCCATTAATTGTGCTTCGTAATGTTCACGCACTAATGCTGTAGCAGTTCGCAGTGTCATTCGCCCAATTAATATACCATCTTCATCGACAACCGGTAATTCAAGTTCGCGACTATGCTCAATGGCTTCGGCAGCTTCGATTAAAGATGAATCGGCAGAGATAACTCGGCTGTCATCCCATTTTAACGCCTGCAATTGAGTATCAAGATCCGCAGTTCTGAAAACGTCATAACGACGCACTGTACCTAAATATTTATCGTTTTTATCTACTAAAAATAGATGGTCATTACAATCTAAGTCAATACGACGAAAAAAGCGTTGTCCTTGCGCGACGGTAGAGGTAAGACTTAATGCCAACATCTGGTGATCAGCATAACGAC
Source organism: Shewanella sp. AC91-MNA-CIBAN-0169 (assembly GCF_040310165.1). Classification (NCBI taxonomy): domain Bacteria; kingdom Pseudomonadati; phylum Pseudomonadota; class Gammaproteobacteria; order Alteromonadales; family Shewanellaceae; genus Shewanella; species Shewanella sp. AC91-MNA-CIBAN-0169. The sequence continues at coordinate 67,466 of NZ_JBEOPM010000019.1, read as the reverse complement.
CGATTTCATTTTCAGAATATTGATCATACAGTTCGAAGTGCTTACGTTGACGTTCACCCATCTGTGCTAATGCACGATCGGTAATGTTGTCAGGTAATGAATCACTCCATTCAATAAGGTCTTCAGGACTTAATTGAGAAAAGAGTAAGTCTAGTTCCTCATCTGGCATTTTCTTAACAATGCCTAAACGAGGATCGGCGCGCATTAAGTTTAGAACGTCTACACGCTCTTCAACATCGACTTGCTGCCAACGTTCATAACGTTCATCAAGTGGTAACGATTCTAATAATAAAGCAATTGTGCCTGGTTCTGCTTCAGTCAAGATTTCACTGAACATTTCGGCCTGTTCATCACCTTCAGCTTCAGTTAACAAATGAACCACTTGACTGACATCAGCTTGCGGTTGTGAACTGGTGTCAATTTCATCTTCAGAACTAAGTTCGTTCTTTAATTCACTCATCAGCCCGCCCTTAATTCTTGATAGTAAAATATGCGCAACTATATTGAAATTGGTATTGATAAGCAAACAGATAAATTAGATTGCCAACAACTTAATTGCCAGCTAAGCATTTTCACATTATAGTTTATCTTTCATATAAAGGAGCATCACATGACCGCAGCTATTTACCCTATTTCCGTAAAAGACATTCAAGGCAATGATGTTGTTATGGAGAATTTTAAAGATCACGTTTTGCTTATTGTTAATACAGCAAGTAAATGTGGCTTCACCCCACAATACAAAGCACTTGAAGCACTATATCAACAGTATAAAGATCGCGGTTTAGTTATTTTAGGCTTTCCTTGCAATCAATTCGGCAAGCAAGAACAAGGCAATGAAGATGAGATCAGCCAATTTTGCGAACTAAACTTTGGCGTGACATTCCCATTATTCAGTAAAATTGAAGTCAATGGCAGTAACAGCCATCCGTTATATCAACATCTTAAAAAGTCTGCCAAAGGCCTTTTAGGTAGTGAGTCAATAAAATGGAACTTCACTAAGTTTTTAGTCGATAAACAAGGAAACGTGATTGAACGATATGCACCAACAACAAAACCAGAAGACCTTAACGCTGTCATTGAAAAACTGCTTAGATAGCCATAGCCTCTATCGTGTAATCGAAGGCCGATAATCAATGAGAATGGCTTTGGGTGATTGATGTCATGATAATCACCCTGCTTTTGCTCACGGCTTAGTCAGTTCCTGGTAAGTGAACATCTAAAGTCTGCCATATTTTCATTTAACGATATTTTCGAATAGAAGTACTCAAACAATGAAAAACCGTTAGAAAAAGTAAACTCTTAAGCCACTGAAAAATAATCAGTATAAAATTAATCTCACTATTTTGATAAAAGAATTCATTTATATTGAACTTTTAAACCATTAGGCACTCCAACTTAGTAACAGTGATATTCACTTTTGTTCATCATCTCCCTGGGACTTCTAGCGCGGTCCCCTTGATCGCTAAGTCGATCGATAGGCAGTCATTTGATTGCCTTTTTTTATGTCTGTTGATTGTACAACGCAACTAGAATGAGTTGCATGGTCTAACTTAGGTCTACCTTAGTGATGTGTTTTCTATATAGGGAAGCTCATCAACATAAGATCATAACCAGCTAACTTCACCGCATTGGCTTGCTCTCAACACACAGCAATGTGTCAATGCGCCCTATGATCGTAAATAGGCAAGTAGCGTAAATAGGCAAAGCAATATTAGCCAAGTTTGATATTACCAACATGAAATAAAACCATTCTCATCGATTTATCCCAGCTATTATTAAGAGATGGGGGCTAACTAGCACTGCGCATGTTTATCACTACACCTAAATAGGTGATGTCGTTTAACTCACAGTAATTAAGCTAATGAGTTTCGCTAAGTCGATTTCGATATTGGGTAACCTGGTCTGGGAGCTTGAAAAAAATTTTGTAAAACCCATTTTTAGGCTCTCGAGACAGCAGATGTTATGCCACGATAAACGTCATTTACATAGAACCACGTGCAACTACCAATGATGAGTAAAGCCCATTGATTATCTATTTTTAAATTTTTTTATTATTTAATGAACTATTCTAACGAGCACTAGTCAGACTATATGTAACAAGTAAGAACATGTACTCGCTAAGCGTCTTCCTCCAACGTTTTAGTGTGTATCCAAAGGTTTGATTACTGACTTTTGTATTTGCTTGTCGCGACAGTTTTATGTTCATCATCATCCCTATTTGGGGAGTATTAACACGCTAGCGCACTGTTAATCACGACCCACAAAGAACGACTTAGGCAACCAAATTGGTTGCCCTTTTTTTAGGTTCATTTTGTGTTTTACACAAATAAAACCCAAAATAGCATCATCATCGATATTTACCGCGACCATATACAGAAGCAATAGCTTACTTGAGTACACCTCAGAGCTATAATACCAATCTCATTAAATATCTGATCAGTTCAGAGTCTCTCAGGTTTTTTAATTCAAGGCGCATTGATGTAGAAATGGCTGTTCCCTTTTAAATCGATGCAACACAGAAGTGGAATACCTGAGAGACTCCTTTCTGGCGGGTTTCAAAGTACTTTATGCTTCGTTAGATGTTTTCAAAATAGAATCACTATTCGCTTCAATCATCTGCCTTGCCTACAGCACTTTGAACTCCCGCTGAAAGATCACATATTTAATAGGATTGGTATAACTAGCATAGTGATAAGTAAGCACTTAATTATAAAGACTTTGATAAACTATAATATCGAGTTTCGGTTCATTTAAATGCCATTTTTAGCTCTTAAAAACCTAATAAATCCTTCGAAAAACCAGCTAAGAAAGCAAAAAACCTTGCTCTCACAAAATAAATGTAAAAAAATTATTTTTATTGTGAACTTTCCTAATTACGCTCGGTCTTATTTATTGTACGAAGAAGATGTAGTTTGAAGTAAGTGCAGCATAATGAGTTAACCTCCTCTCCCGGAGTTAATTGATGACACTGCTTAGTGATTTATCCTACTTACCTTAAGCTTCAGTTAGGATTGAGTTACTGCTACACCGTTTTAATGTTTATTGTTCATCATCATCCCTATTTGGGGAGTATTAACACGCTAGCGCACCGTTAATCACGACCCACAAAGAACGACTTAGGCAACCAAATTGGTTGCCCTTTTTTTAGGTTCATTTTGTGCTACACATAAATAAAACCAAAAAGCCTCACCATCGATATTTGCCACGGTCATATGCGTAACCCATCACTTACCTGAATTCACCTCAGAATCAGAATAAACAACTGATTAAAAAGCATTTATAAAAACAAAAAAATCAAGTTTAGGTTAACTCTAATGCTATTTTTAATTAAAAAAACGAAACCTTTTCCAGGGAATATCGACCATATAGATCAAAAAAAATTACTCTCACAAAATAAATTAAAAAAATTCATTTTCTTTGTGAACTTTCCTGATATCACCCGGTCTTATTTATTGTACGAACAAGTATGTAATGATTAAAATGTAGTTTGAAGTAAGTGCAGTATGATGAGTTAGCCTTCTCCCCCGGAGTTAATTGATGACACTGCTTAGTGATTTATCCTACTTACCTCAAACTTCAGTTAAGATTGAATTACTGCTACACCGTTTAATGTTTATTGTTCATCATCATCCCTATTTGGGGAGTATTAACACGCTAGCGCACCGTTAATCGCCCCCCACAAAGAACGACTTAGGCAACCAAATTGGTTGCCCTTTTTTTAGGTTTATTTTTGCTTTACATAAATAAAACCAAAACGCCTCATCATCAATATTTGCCGCGGTCATATGCGTAACCCATCACTTACTTGAGTTCACCTCAGAATCAAAAAACTTAAGCACCTAATAACGATAGCTTTAATAATCTATATTATCGAATTTAGGTTAACTCTAACGCTATTTTTAATTAAAAAAACGTATCCTTTCCCCAAGAATATCGACCAAAGGGTTCAAAAAAGTGACTATCACAAAAATAAATTAAAAAATTTCATTTTCTTTGTGAACTTTCCTGATATCACCCGGTCTTATTTATTGTACGAACAAGTATGTAATGATTAAAATGTAGTTTGAAGTAAGTGCAGTATGATGAGTTAGCCTTCTCCCCCGGAGTTAATTGATGACACTGCTTAGTGATTTATCCTACTTACCTCAAACTTCAGTTAAGATTGAGTTACTGCTACACCGTTTTAATGTTCATCATCATCCCCATTGGGAAGTTTTAACACGCTAGCGCACCGTTAATGACAACCCGGAAAGAGTTATTTTGGCAGCCAATATGGCTGCCATTTTTTTTGTCTTTTTTTGATGTAAAAGGTCATAACATTTTCTTGTTAAAAATTGAGTAAATTATCTAACTGAATTTGCAATGAAGGATGATAACCAGCACGAGCTTTTTTATAGATTTCAGCTAATTCTTGTTGATAGCCTGCTATTTGTAATTCAACAAACAAAGGTCTAACAAATTTACCTCTGCCGATGCGGCATAAATAATCACTTAATGCTGGTAATACAGGATCATAGTGATTACGGATGGCAACGCGATACCAATCACACGCTATTTCGGCATTGGGACTGTTTGTTAATGTAAAAGTATCATCTAAATCTAATAACGTGGCTTGGCTTACCATTAACGGTAATTGAGTCAGAAAATACTGCCAGTGATGAACTCGCCACTCACTCACCAACAACTCACTTGCCAAAGCGCCTTTGACAATAGCTTCCACAGCCAAGTCAACTTTATCCAAGCTGCTTGATGTAGGGCCTTTAAACCATAGTGGTAATCCTTGCCCGTATACCCACTCATTGAGTTCTGGCAGGGTTAATTTATCGTGATGTTCCACCAGCAATGTCTGTTTTACATAATCAATGAATGTTTCGGTAGTAATCGCGCGAAACGAAAAATGCTCAACATACTGGGATAGAAAGCTATCGAATGCAGGCCGGCCTAATCGGCTTTCAAGTTCATGAACAAACATCGATGCTTTATCGTAGGTAAACCGATTAAATGCCAGATTAGGATCTTGGTCTTGGACATTGGCGGGTAGAGTTTGGTTGACTAAGGGAGTCGATTCCATTTCCTCTTGCAAACGTCCGTACTCGATAACCCATTCGAGTTCTGCCTGCTCTTTACCATAAATAGCTTCAACAATACGATTGGTAAAGTAAGTGGTAAATCCTTCGTTAAGCCATAAATCTCGCCAAGTCGCATTACTGACTAAATTACCTGTCCATGAATGGGCTAATTCATGAGCAACCGTGGACACAAGACTTTTATCCCCAGCAATTAGCGTGGGAGTCATAAATGCCAGCATAGGATTTTCCATACCACCAAAAGGGAAACTCGGTGGCAAAACAATCATGTCATAACGCCCCCAAGCATAAGGCCCGAGTATGGACTCTGCCATTAAGATCATTGATTCAGTATCTTCAAATTCTTTAACTGCAGCAGCAAGCATAGCGGGTTCAGTATAAATACCACTTCGAGGTCCAGTGGCTTGAAAGCTTAACTCTCCAACAGCAATGGCTAATAAATGTGTTGGAATGGGTTTGCTCATGCAAAAGGTAAACACACCATTATCTGGCAATTTAGGGTTATTTTCAGCACTCATTACCACGCGTAAACCTTGCGGAGCGGTAACTGTCGCATTAAAGGTTATGCGTGCTTTTGGGGTATCTTGTAAAGGTATCCAGCTACGAGCATTAATGGGTTGCGATTGGCTGAACAGGTAAGGCAATTGTTTGCCTAAGGTTTGTTCCGGAGTAAGCCATTGAAGCCCCTGGGCAGTTGTTGATGTACGATAATGGATGACCACCTCAGTTAATCGTTCACCCACATCAATAACCAGCTTTTGACCCAATATGGCATTCACATCACTCACATAATATGACAACACATTAGCGTCGCTGTCGGTGATACCTTCTATGATCAAGTCTCGGCAATCTAGCACTAATGAAAGTGCAGCCATTTTTCGGGTAAACTGCAACCGGGCAACGCCATTGAGTTGCTGCAAGTCAAAATTAACCACAATATTAAGTTCAAGATGATGCACGCATAAAGCATCAGTATTGGCACTTGAATGGTAATCGTGTTGTTCGTTCCATTTTGCAGTCACAAAATATCCTTACAAAGGCAATAAAACATGAAATCTAGCAAAGATAATAGCATTAGCATCACCAAAAATATGCTGTAAAAAGCCGCATTAATACCGAGTCACTCAGAGTAACAACGCTTGTCAATTCAAGGCATATAGATTTATTAAGCAGCAAAGTTAGCTCTGCACTTCCAACTTTCGTTTTATGCTGCTTTGAACTTAATGGAGACTATCGATCAATACCTTCACATTTAATGTCTACCGCTACATTGATATCTGGATTTTCTACTCAAATTTATTTTAAATAAAAATAAGTACTTTTTTGCATTCAAGGGAACTAACTGAAAAATGACTAGTCTGAATATATGAACCGAATTTGCATTACTTTATTAACAGCTAGTAGCGTTTTTTTGTTCATCATCATTCTCCTATTTGATAGTAGTAACAATCTATCGACAGTATTGCCCTTAGCAATAGCAGCAACCTCTTAGTTAGGTTGCTTTTTTTTATTTTTTTTTCAACAAAAAAAAACAAAAAAGGCCTCAAAGAGGCCTTTTTAAGTTTACGGAAAGTTCGCTAATTAAAGCTTGATACCTACTTTCTCTAAATCTTTAGTAATTACAGATGTTGGTAATGGAACATAACCATCTTTCTCAACAATTTGTTGACCTTGCTTAGACAATACGAAGCGTAAGAATTCACGATCCATTGGCGTTAGGTCTTTGTTAGGATGCTTGTTCACATAAACATATAAGTAACGTGAAAGTGGGTAAGTACCGTCGGCAGCATTCGCAGCTGTGGCTTCGATAAACTTATCACCCTTCTTAGAGACAGCGACCGCTTTTACACCAGCAGTTTTATAACCAATACCTGAATAACCAATGGCATTCAATGACTGTGATACAGACTGAACAACTGAAGCAGAACCTGGTTGCTCATTTACGTTTGGACGGAAATCGCCTTTACATAACGCTTTTTCTTTAAAGTAACCATAGGTACCAGACACTGAGTTACGACCGTAAAGCTGAACATCTTTTGCAGCCCAGTTACCATCTAAACCGGCATCACCCCAACGGTTAACTTCTTTACCGCCACACTTATGTGTAGAAGAAAAAATTGCATCAATTTGTTCAATGCTTAAGCCTGTTATAGGGTTATCTTTGTGTACGAATACAGCTAACGCATCGATTGCAACACGAACTGCCGTTGGCTGGTAGCCATAATGCTTTTCAAACGCTTCAACTTCATTAGGCTTCATCTTGCGGCTCATTGGGCCGAACTGAGAAGTTCCTTCAGTTAACGCTGGTGGCGCAGTAGAAGAACCTGCCGCTTGAATTTGGATATTAACGTTAGGGTAAATATGTTTGAACTCTTCAGCCCATAACGTCATCATATTTGCTAATGTATCAGAACCAACAGAAGACAAGTTACCAGAAACACCACTTGTTTTTTCGTATATTGGTAAAGTAGGGTCAATAGCAGCCATTGATGCTGCTGAGAATACGCCAGCGGCTGTAAGAGTAATCGCGCCGACAAGTTTGTTCAGTTTCATTTTAATGCTCCAGAATTAAGCGTACTAAGTTTTTAAAACGTAGTCAGTATCGACCTCATTGATGACAAGTCTATGACATTGACATGACAGTTGTGTGACACCAGCAGTAAAACTGTCTTATTTGACAAAACAAAAACAAAGCCAATTAATATCAACAACTTAATGGATATAGGTAATAAGAAATTATTTAGTACAATAGATAAACACCCACTAAACACATTACAAACAAGATAATTACTGCTTAAAATTATAGCAATAACGCTACATTATGACATTCATCATACCGGTTTAATTGATGCAATTTATGCAATACCAGCGATTGATTCAACGCCATCTCTCTAAGACTAATTACATTAGTGCTCCTCAGCGGTTTTGAACTGATTAGCTCATTATCATTTGCCATTTGAACTGAGGAGCAGCAATAAAAAAACAGCACGTATGCTGTTTTTTAAGGATTGAAAATCTAGAGGCTAGCTATTGTCGAACTAACAAGTGCGCTGGAATAACAAAGCTGAAGATACTGCCTTTGCCATACTCACTTATCACCTTAAGCTCACTGTGATGATGGTTTAAAGCATGTTTTACAATCGCTAGCCCCAAACCACTGCCGCCAGTTTTACTTGAACGGGCATTATCTACTCGATAAAAGCGTTCAGTTAAGCGGTTAATATGTTGTGGAGCGATACCCACTCCAGTATCGGTCACCGAAAACAACGCTCCGGTTGCAACACTTTTCCAATTAACCGAAATCGTTCCACCAGGAGTGGTGTAACGTATTGCATTTGAAATCAAGTTGGAACAAGCACTGCGTAATTGCAATTCATTACCATGGGTATTCAAACCGGGTTCGCAATTAAACACTAATGTATAGTCGGTGCCAGCAAGAGCTTTAGCTTCTTCTTTAAGAATTTCCATCATCAATGACATATTGACCGTTTGCGATAAATCAATATCAACCGCGTCTTCAATGCGCGACAGTGCCAATAACTGTTCAACCATCGACTGCATCCGAGTCGTCTGTTGCTGCATCAATGATAGTGGTTTGTGATTAGGAGAGTCTGCATCTTCCATAGTTTGCATAATTTCTAAATACCCCTGTAATACTGTCAATGGGGTCTTAAGTTCATGGGAAACGTTTGCCACAAAATCTTTGCGCATACCCTCTAACTGATGAATTCGGGTGACATCTCGAGCGATTAACAGCAATTGTCGATCACCATAGCTCATTACTCGAATTTCAAGTAAACGCTTATCGGACACGGGAGAAGGGATTTCTAATGGTTCTTTGTATTGTGCTTTCTTTATATAAGTCGAAAAATCAGGATGGCGAATAAGGTTATCAATTCTCTGACCATTATCCTGAGGCCAAACAAAGCCTAAGATTAACTGAGCGAGCTTGTTACACCATAAAATATTATGTTCGGCATCAAGCACTACAGCCGCATCAGGCAAGGCCTCAGCGCCTTGACGAAAACGGGCTAACAACGTAGCTAACTGACCCACTCTTCGTCGATTCTTGCCCTGCAGGCGATATATTCCATTGAACACGCCCTCCCAACTTCCCCGCCCTTGTGGAGGCGTAAGCTTTTTATCTTTCCATAACCAGAAGTTTAAACGAGTAATTTGACGATAATGCCACACAAGTAATGCAATCGAGCCTAATAGCATAACGATAACAACTTGATTGAATAAAGCGCCGATAAGCATGAATAAAACAAGCAATATAGCTAACCGGAAAAATAAACGATATCCAGAGTACGAGATAAACATAGGCTACCTAAATACGAAAGTAACGCCGCCAACACATTCAGTGCCGTTACTGATTATTAGGGCTAACGAGGAACCACAAGATAGCCTAAATCGACTATTATGGCTAGACAGCGAAAAAAACAGTTTTTAAAAAGCTCTGCCTAGCATGGCAGAACTTTTCGAGCCGCCAATACGAATTACATTCTGGTTGAAAATCGATAACCAGCACCACGAACAGTTTGGATCAATTTATCATGTCCACCCTCTTCTACGGCTTTTCGTAAACGTCTGATGTGCACATCGACAGTTCGATCTTCAACATACACATTGGTGCCCCAAACGTTATCGAGTAACTGCTCTCGACTGTAGACTCGCTCAGGATGGGTCATAAAGAAATGCAATAAGCGAAACTCTGTCGGTCCCATATCGAGCACGGCGTCACCAACGGTCACTCTATGACTCACAGGGTCGAGTTGTAATCCTTGCACATCAATAGTTTCTTCTAGGCGCGTTGGTGCGCTTCTGCGCAAAACGGCTTTAATTCGTGCGACGAGCTCTTTAGGTGAAAAAGGTTTAGTTATATAGTCATCAGCGCCCACTTCAAGGCCTTTGACTTTATCTTCCTCTTCTCCACGAGCTGTCAGCATAATAATCGGGATCTGACGCGTAAATTCATCTTGCTTTAAACGTTTAGCTAATTGGATGCCACTACCACCAGGGAACATCCAATCCAATAAAATTAAGTCAGGGTATGGCTCTTTAAGCAACTCAATTGCTGAATCAAAATCTTCAGCTGCAGCTGTCGTAAAACCATGTTGATCCATCACAAATGTCAGCATCTCACGGATTGCTGATTCATCTTCTACTATTAATATCCTAGCTGTCATATTGGGTTTCTACGTTAATTTGCCACGAGACTATTATTGGACACTTTTGTTACAGATTTATGATCTAACAGCTGATTCTGGCATTAAATACGCCTTTCTGTCATAAAAAATTCATTGCTGTTAATGCAATGTAACAAAAAAAGGGCCTAAGCCCTTTTTAATTGATTGAAGATTTAACCATCACATGATGACTGGTTTAGAACTTATGTTCGATACCAATACCAACATAACTATCATCTTGGTCATTTGAATCAAACGAGTTGGCTGTGTAGAAAGCAAATAGTTTAGTTGGTTTACCTAGTTTGTAGTCAGCACCTACAGACCATGAATCGCCTTTGTTTTCCATGTCGACATACTGAGCTTTTAATGTCACATCATTGATGTCATAAGCTGTACTTAATAAGAAACCGTTATCTGTTACACCGCTATCTATTGCTTCTTGTTGCTGGTACATACCACCAATAACTAAGCCAGCAACTTTACCTTGAACCGTTGCACGTGCAGTGTCATAACCTTTTACTTTTGAATCATAAGCAATCGCTGCATATATTGGTGTACTTTTAAGACCTGCATCACCGTACATTACAGCCATGCTCACACCATCTTCACCAGTTGTATTGTCACCAACAACTTGGTCTGAATCGCCAGATGCAACATACGTGACACCCGCTTGAAAATCACCAAACATAGGTGTGTAGTATGTCGCAGTTTGCGCCATACGGTTTTCACCTTTGAACATGTTTTTTACGTCACCAGATAAATCGTTAAACTGGTCAACTTTACCTTGAGATACTTTAAGGATAGTGTCGTTACGACCTACAGAAACGGCACCAAAGTTACCTTTTAAACCAACAAATTGGTTACGAGCTAAAAAGTTTTCTTTGTCATCATCACCGGTATTAACTTCGTATTCGATGGTATAGAAAGCTTCTAATGATTTGCTTAACTCAAACTCACCGGTTACACCAAAACGTGATGCATTACTTTGAATAGTTGTTTCAGTTTCATCATTAACATCATTAGACTGTGCTGTAACATTTAATTTTCCATAAACTTGTAAAGGATCTGCCGCATAAGCACTTGATACTAAAGAGGCTGCCATTGCAGAGGCTAATAGAGTTTTACAAAAAACATTCATCATTTCATCCTTTCGACGCATATTTCGTCATGGTTATTCTGGGTTAGTTGTATCGGAACGAGCAGAATTTTGCCTTGCGAATGTTTCAGAAATATTGCAATGCTTGATTAAAAATGAATATTTGCCATACCGAACCACATTATTGCGCAGTAGATCTAGCTACAGCGGTGGTTTCAAGGAAGTTTGGGGGAATGTGACAATTTGATGAATTCTAACCCTAGTGACGACAGCGGTGGTATTATTAGTGTTTTTTTGTAGGTTTACCGCTTTGCATCTATCCCGTAAACTGCAGTAACTTATTTTTCCTGTTAATTAATGAGAGCCTTCTATGTGGTTTAAAAATCTCACCCTGTACCGTTTCAACAAACCTTTTACGACAGATACCGAAACATTAGAAAATGCCTTAGCTGATTTCACTTTCTCTCCTTGTTCAAGCCAAGACATAAGCAAGTTTGGTTTTTCTAATGCCCTAGGCAAAAAAGGCCAGGCATTAGTCCATAGTGCCGAAAATCGCTATCTAATTTGCGTCACGAAAGAAGAAAAAATTCTCCCAGGCCAAGTAATCAAAGAAGCCTTAGATGAAAAAGTGGCAGAGATTGAAGAGTTAGAAAATCGTAAAGTCACTAAAAAAGAAAAAGACACCATTAAAGACGAAATCACCACAACATTATTACCTCGTGCATTTTCTCGACGTAGCCAAACTCATGCACTCATCATGCCTGAGCTAGAAATGATTTTAGTTGATAGTTCTAGTGCGACTAAAGCGGAAGAGTTGTTGGCACTGCTTCGTAAAGCGATAGGTAGCTTACCGGTTATCCCGCTAAGTTATGCCACACCAATCGAATCAACGTTAACGCAATGGTTGCAAGCGGGTGAAGCACCGGCGCCATTTGAAATGCAAGATGAAGCCGAGCTTAAGTCAGACTCTGATGAAGGCGGTATCGTTCGCTTTAAACAACAAGTGCTTCAAGAAGATGAAGTGCTTGCCCATATTGCGACAGGTAAGCAAGTGCACAAATTGGCATTGCATTTTGGTCAGTCGATTGCTTTTTTAATGCAGTCTGATGCCAGTATTAAACGACTTAAGTTTTCTGAAGAGTTTAGAGCAGGTAGTGATGACGTTGGTACCGAAGATCCATTAGCACGTTTAGACGCTGACTTTGCCTTGATGGGCAGTGAATTAGTGGCTTTCGTCAACGCGGTAAATCAAGCATTTGGTCCTTTAGAGCAAAGCGTTTAATACCATAAGGGTATCCCATGAAACTTTACGGTAGCTTTACGTCTCCCTTTGTCCGGCATTGCCGAATAGCCTTATTGGAATCAACATTAGATTATCAATTTATTGAAACAGATCAGGCTAGCAGCGCAACGCTATCCCCTACAAAACGGGTTCCTTTTTTACACGATGGAGAGTTATCGTTAACGGATTCAAGCGCTATATTGCGCTACATCCGTCATAAGTCATCAAAAACGTACCTTGATACCGTGGTAGAACTTGATCAGTTTTGCATGATCAACACTGCTCTAGACAGTTCAATTAACTTGTTTTTCTTGTCTCGTGATGGCGTTGATATTGAACGTTTTGATTACACAATCAGACAAGCACAACGCATTAACGCAACACTAGCTGAATTTGAAAAATTCGAACTACCTCTATACGGACCGTTTAATGATGTGCAATTGCGTTTAGGTTGTTATTTAAGTTGGGCGGTTTTCCGCCAACGGATTGATATCGAAGATTATCCAAAACTGAAAATATTTTTAGCCACAATAGAAAAAGAGCCATTTTTTATCGAAACAGCTCCTCCGGCGTAACCATCATACAAAAATGCCCTGTTCTCAGGGCATTTTATTTATCATAACGGCTCGCATCTCAATACTGAATGACATATTCAACCAAGCCACTTCAACATGCTCGTTTCAAAGCCCCGTAGGATAACTGAACAAGGCAGTGATTGAAGAGAATTAATATCACTATTCTTAGAGCGCTGCGCTGCTAGGACGCTACGCGGCTAGATTCTATAAAAGCAGACAGCACAGCGAAGCTGTCACAACCGCTTGAGGTAGCAAGCGGTGACGAGCGAAAGGGCGATAACAAGCCAAGAGCTTAGCCGCGAGACCGCTTTATCCGTGAGCGCAGCGTTCGCTTGTTATCGTTTCTGAAGCGTCCCTTCTCCACATGCTGGATCCTGCATTTCAAGGTCGTTTGGGTATATGCAAATCAACATTTTAGTCAGTAGTATTAATCCACTCACCCTTGTCATCAAACGGCCATTCAACCCCCAACCATGCTTTATAAAACGCTTTCTGCGCATCAGTTACCTTATCTACGGATGCAATTGATAAGTCATCTTTAGGTTGTTCAGTCAGGAGTAAACTCACTTCCTTTAACCGCTCATCCCTGAATATGCTTAGTTTAATCGTATCACCAACATTAAAATCATTAAGACGTTTAGTTAAACCATCCGCGGTAACCTTTAAACCATTAACAGCAACAATTTCATCTCCGGCAGCAACACCAGCATTCCAAGCGGGGCCATTTTTTAGCACACTCGCAATAATTAAATCGTTATATAAGCCAGACAACATCATTCCGGCATCTACTTCTGTTTTAGGAGATTTACCATAAGTCGTGATCAAACCAGCATGTGCCAACAAGTCATCAAAAGATAAACTAAACGGTTGGTTTACATATTCAGCCCACCACGACTGGTAATCTTTACCAGAAAGATTTTTTAAAATAGATTGCACGTCCGCGACGTTATAACTTAATGGAATTTTATATTGTTGATAAAGTGCTTTATGGACATCTCTATATGAATGAGCAAGTTGCGTATCGCTTAGCAAACTAAAATCAAGTGCCATTGAAGCCAAGTAACCTTCAGAGTAAATATTCACACTGTGATTAACCGCATAATCGCCCCAAGTGCTACTCCACTGGCCTAAACTGGCTTCTGCGACAGATTGGACTTCACGACCTGGGTTATGTTGATTAAGCACAATACGTTGACTTAAATCGTCAAAGAACTCTTTGGCGGTTATCACTCCAGCGCGTAACAATAACTGATTTTGGAAATAACTGGTGGAGCCTTCAGCCATCCACAGTAAATCGGTCATATTTTCCGACTGATAATCATACGGAACCAGCCCTTGAGGTCGGTAAGCTTTAACATTCCACGTATGAATAAACTCATGCGAGGCGGTACTGATAAAGCGTAAATAATCTTCGCGTTCACGAAAATTAAATCGTGGTAATTGGATAATAGTAGAATTGAGATGCTCTGTTGCACCACGAGCACCGCTGGTTGCATGCACCATGTACACATATCGTTTAAATGGATAATCAGGCCAAATAGCCGATGCCTGACCACTGATTTTGGTGAGATCTGTTACAATTTTTTGAGTATCGTAATTACCTTCACCCCAAAATACCACGTCGTAATCACGACCGTCAGCCTCAAAGCTGACATGTTGGTTTATGCCTGTTTCTATCGGTGAATCAACTAACACATCATAATTGGCCGCTTTAAATGAATGTGATGTGCTGCCTTTATCCATGCCAGAGTAACTTTTCCAACCTTCAGGAACTTCCATGTTGACCGTAACGGGTTGCTGACGAAATGCAGGGCTATACATAAATACACCACTGGCATCTAAAAAAGCATGGCTACTATCAATGTGACGTAAACGATCACCAAGCTCATTGGCATGTAATTGATATGTCACCTTCACCGATGTAGGTTTGGTTAAGGCGATTTGCCATTCGCCACTGGCAGTGCGTTTCCAAGGTAATGATTGTCCTTTACTGTCGGTCGCATTAAACAACCTTACGCCATCTGCAACGGGTAATACTTGATAACGACCTGTTCGCCATACCGGTAAATTGACCGTTAATACATCCGAATTGGTTTGAGGGAATGACACACTCACTTGGGCTAAATGGTGTGTGGGCTGGTTAATATCGATATGGTAATCGACATCTGCAAGTGCAGGCATTGCCCAACTCATCGAAAAAATAGCACTGCTGGTTAAAATTGCAAGAGAAGTAGGTTTCACTCTAGGTTCCTTCTGGTATGATTCTATTGTTTTTATTTTAAATTCCGAACAATTATAACGATCTAGACTCATTAACACAGTGGCAATTTGCAATTTAATGGAAAACACCCGGTGAGAACATCTGACTCAGGTAAATTTATTTATTCATTCCACGTAAAAATGAAGTCCACGTTAACTAACACTATAAAAGGTATCTCTTACTATGCTGCGATGTTTTCCTCTGGTCATATTATGTTCGATACTATTAAGTTCAGTGGTTTCAGCAAGGGATATTGAGCAGCAAGAAATATTTTTCAAAGAAAATCCTCAAAAGCTGTATACAAAACTAATGAAGGCCACAGAGTTTCCTTTACAATTTTCAAATAAGGAGGAATTTGAGCAAGCCGCAAATGAATTAAGTTACCCACCCAATGAACTTCATCGCGATTTAGAGCTGCTGGCTCGACTGAATTTAGAAGCAAAGCTTACATCACCTACTAAGTATAAAGACGCTAAATTGCTCATAACACAATTAGACGCCATTGCATCAACCACACTTGAGCAAGCCGTCGTCATCATGCTTAAAGCGCGAATTAAAGGCCGTCAAAACCAAGAATATAATCAGGTGATTGTTGAATCAAATAATGCGTTGAATATGGTTAATACAGATGTCAGTTTAGAAAGTACGCTATTTAAATCAACACTTCATGAACAACTCAGCATGTTACATTCATTGCTACTTCAACCTACGCCGGCATTTTCTCACTTAAATCGTTACCGCGATATCGCTTACC
Organism: Shewanella sp. AC91-MNA-CIBAN-0169; assembly: GCF_040310165.1. Taxonomy (NCBI): domain Bacteria; kingdom Pseudomonadati; phylum Pseudomonadota; class Gammaproteobacteria; order Alteromonadales; family Shewanellaceae; genus Shewanella; species Shewanella sp. AC91-MNA-CIBAN-0169. Next base: position 51,223 of record NZ_JBEOPM010000019.1, on the reverse strand, counting down.
AATTACACAATAATTATTTTATCTCCGATGCCGAAACCCAGTTAGGTCGTTATTACAATCTTAATGGCGATCAAGCCAAGTCACTCCAGCACTACAGTGAAGCATTTCGTTTAGCCAATAGTCTGGATTACCCCGGAATTAAAGCCCATACACAACTTAATCTTGCGCGTACATACCGAGATTTAGAACAATGGGATGATGCCCTAAAATATGCCCATAATGCTGCCGAAATACTTCAAGCGATAGGTCAAGATGTCTACCTAGCAGAGACCTTGACGGTCATCGCAATGATTTACGCTGGCCAAGATCAATGGAATAAAACCATCGACTATTATTTAAATGTCCAGCAAGTTAATGAGCGTATGGGAAATGAAATCGCCATAGGGCTCACATACCACAACTTAGGCGAGGCTTACTTCAAATTAAATAATATCCAAGCAGCATTGAACGTAATGCAACGTGCAAATGATATATTTAGAGCTCGGAAAGTAGAACATTACTTAGTCCATAATGAACTACTATTTGCCCAAATAAATACCAGTGAAGGCATGTGGAATGAGGCTATTGATCATGCGAGCAAGGCTATTGAACTGGCTAAAAAGAAACATTTAAATGATGTGCAAACAGAAGCATTAGGCTATTTATCTACCGCATATCGCAAAACAAACAACCTCAATGCAGCACTTGCAACAGTCGATGCCATTGTTGAGCTGATCAACACATCGCAACAAAAAACCGAACAAACAAATGATTTTTCTGAACTCACTGAACAAAAATTAAAATTCGAACTGGGTTTATTACGTAATAAACTACATCAACAAACGGCAAAGAATAAATATAGTCAATTTATCATTTTAGTATTAATTATCGGTTTCAGTATTGCGATTATCGTGTTGTTTTTTATCTACAGAAAATTTCAACAGCGAAATACCTTATACCTTAACGCCCAACATTTAAATACCATAGACCCGATAACGCAAACCCAAGGTTACAGGGCGTTTATTCAACGCATCAGCACTCTTAAACACACTGAGTCTAAAACGATCGCGTTAGTGAATATCAATAAATTAAACAATATTGATATTCAACTTGGGCTCACTGAATCTATCGCATTGATGCAAAATTTTAATAGCCTGTTCAGTAAACACCTAGACACTGAAGTGTATATAATACGTTCAGGAATGATTGCATGTTATTTCGATAAGCAATACGACGCAGAAAATATCTTACATGCTGCAATTGATTGCCTTAAACAATTACATGAGACCCAATTTACTATACCAAATTTTGCTAACATATCCGCGGTCCAACATGCCAGTATTGGTCACATTAATTTGCCACTACTGGGTAACCCAGATGCCAGCATCAGTGCTGAATTACAATTTGAAACATTGCAATACGCACTGGCTGCAGCCATGGAAATAACTGAGCAACCCGCTTATGTGTCATTGCGACCACTTAATTTCGCTCCAGCGGCTGTTTTTATGCGCCCACTTTATTTAAATCTGACTCAAGCACTTAATCGCGGCATCATTCGTGCAGAAAGTAATCGTAACACCCAAGAGATCAACTGGCCGAAAAACTAATCGATTAATAAACATGCTATTGTGACCAGTTATGAGATTTTGTACGGTAATTGGATTTGCTGCACAACATTATTGAGATAATATTACTATAATGTTAATCGATGATATGTTAATTACTATAAATTCGATTTGCCGTCTAAATTAATATCCTAATCACGGCAATAGATGCCTTTAGCTGAAGAATGAAAGTAGGCACTGCAAAATGAAAGAGTCAAATACAGCGATAACTCAAATTTCGTTGATGAAGCAAAAGCTCCATGCAGCTAAACTTGCTCTCGAAGAAATAAATATCGATCGTAATGATAAATTGAAAACATTAATTCAATTTATCACTCATCTGAGTCTTGCTTGTAAAGGGCAAAACTTAGAACTCGATAATAAACTGGCTAAATTGCGCCATCATATGCACAATTTTGAGCAAATTGACGAGGCACTACCTGAACTCGTCGATATCGAAAGACTATTAAAATCTCAATATAGCCATACTATGACTCGTTTAGAAGACAGTCGTAATGGGCTCAATCGAGTGATCCGTCAGATCCAACGAATTAACTCTGCGCCAGACAAACTCAAAAAAGAAATCACTTACTTTAAACAAGAATTAGGCAAACCATTCCATACTGTATGGGAATACATTCCCAAAGTTGAAAAACTGATTTTTTTCTATGAAGAAATTTTAAAACACGAATTTGCTGATGCCGACAATTACGAAATTTTGCCTCACCATATTCAGCTAGCTAAAGAGCTTGCCGCTAAAATTGCTGAAATTGAATTTAGAAAAGATCAACGGGACCAAATTCTAGTCATAAAAGAAGTGTTACTTGGTGATATCAGCTTAAATAACTTACTGGATTCTTACCAATCGATATTAAGCTTACTATTAGAAAATATTGCTCGCGAAAAAACCGCATCACAAGACTTTTTATTTGCCCTCAATGATGCTCTGACTATCGTTCGCGATGTGGTCAACAACACCCATAACAATAACCAACGTTGTGAGCAACTTAAAGGTCAATTAAATAAAGAAATCAATTTACGCGTCAATAATGCCGACGAGTTAGTGGTAGATGCAGATGATCTTAACCAATTAAAGATTCAACTGACGGTGCAGTTATCTTCACTTCGCGATTCACTGTCTCGTAAAGAGGCACTGGAACAACGTGAACAAACCATTTTACGTAAATCAATAGAGACAATGCGTAAAGAGCTCAATTCAATGAGCCAGGAAGCGAATAGTTACAAAGAAAAGCTATTTGAACATCAAAAGCTCAACCTACTCGATCCGCTTACCCAATTAGCAAACCGTACTGCGTTAGAAGATCGCATGGAGCAAGAGTATCGCAACCATGTCCGCTTTAAAACGCCACTGTGGATAGCCGTTACAGACATAGACCACTTTAAAGGCATTAATGATAGCTTTGGCCACAGTACCGGCGATAAAACCCTGCAAGTCATTGCTATGGCGTTAAAAAACTCATTACGCGATAGCGAGTTTGTTGCTCGTTATGGTGGTGAAGAATTTGTATTACTATTACCTGATATTACTGATGAACATATCTCTCAGCTATTGAATCGAGTGAGAGAGAAAATCAAAAATATTCCGTTTAAGTTTAAAAATCAGAGAATTACAGTTACATTATCTATAGGTGCTGCACAAGTGATGGAAAACGAAACGCTTGAAGAAGCTTTCGAAAGAGCAGATGCTGCATTATACCAAGCAAAAAACAACGGCAGAGACCGAGTCGTTATTGATATCTAGCCTCCCAAGACAGTTTTCTTTGGACTCGGCATCAAACACTCGAGTCCAAAGGAGTTGCTTATGATAGTAAAAATTAGTCCACGTGGTAGTCTAGATCAGCTTTCTCAATTAGAAGTCGAACGTCTGAAACAAGGTGCAAAAAGCGACCTTTACCAATTATATCGAAATTGCTCACTCGCGGTGTTAGCTTCAGGCCTTATCAGCGACAGTTCCGAAGACCTGTTTAGTCGCTATGAATCTTTTAGCCTTAATATTTTACAGCGTGAAAGAGGCATCCAAATTGAACTCATCAACCCTCCTCTGCAAGCCTTCGTCGACGGGGAAATCATTGTCGGTATTCAAGAACATTTGTTTGCAGTACTCCGCGATATTATATACATCAGCAATAAGTACGAAAATTTAAAGCATATTGACTTAAGTAATGCCAGCCACATTACCAATGTTGTGTTTGATATTTTACGCAATGCTCAAGCAATCTCGCCAATGAAAGACCCTAATGTGGTGGTTTGTTGGGGAGGACACAGCATCAATGCTATTGAATACCAATATACCCGCGATGTAGGTTACCAACTTGGGCTACGTAGACTGGATATTTGCACCGGTTGCGGCCCTGGTGCTATGGAAGGCCCAATGAAAGGCGCGGCGATTGCCCACGCAAAGCAACGAGTTCACAACGCCCGTTATATCGGCTTAACCGAACCCAGTATTATTGCTGCTGAGCCCCCAAACCAAATTGTTAATGAATTAGTCATTTTACCCGACATAGAAAAGCGTCTAGAAGCCTTTGTCCGTTTAGGCCATGGTATTGTCATTTTCCCTGGCGGCGCGGGTACGGCTGAAGAACTACTCTACTTTCTTGGTATCTTATTAAATAAAGAAAATTGCCATGCATCCTTTCCACTGGTATTAACCGGACCTGCTGAAAGTGCTGAATACTTTGCCGTTATCGATGAATTTATCGGGGCAACATTAGGCGAAGAAGCACAGAGTAAGTATCAAATCATTATCGGCGACCCTGCCAAAGTGGCGCAAATAATGAAGCAAGGCATGGAGCAAGTAAAAATCTATCGCAAAGAAAAATGTGATGCTTACCAGTATCAATGGTCACTCAAAATTGAACCCGAATTTCAATTACCCTTTGCGCCGACCCATGAAGTTATGGCAAATTTGAATCTCTATTTTCAAGAAAATAAGGCAGAACTTGCCGCTAACTTACGTAAAGCGTTTTCAGGTATTGTCGCCGGTAACGTAAAAGGCGATACCATCAAGTTAATTCAAGAGTTTGGTCCCTTTAAGATTGAAGGTGATGCTAAGCTCATGCTAATGATGGATAAGCTATTAAACGCTTTTGTTAAACAACAACGAATGAAACTGCCAGGCAGCGCTTACGTGCCCTGCTACGAAATAATAAAAACCAATGAATAAATTACTCATTATTGATGGACTCAATCTCGTACGCCGCATTCATGCGGTGCTACCTGATGAAAACGATATTACCAGCGTTCAAGAACGTGTTTTAGCAGCATCCAAAAAAATGCTGTTACAACATCAACCGACTCATTGCATTGTCGTTTGGGATGGCAATGAACCATCTTGGCGTAAAACGCTGTACAGTGATTACAAAAAAGGTCGTAAACCCATGCCGACGGCATTAAGTGATGGCCTGGTAAATATCAAAGCCACACTGGCTGAACACGATATCAATTCTTTCGACGCTCAATCTGAAGCCGATGATGTTATCGCCACCATCGCGATGAAAATGATCAGCAACAAGGGTGAAGTGATTATTGTGTCAACCGACAAAGGCTTTAGCCAGTTACCGACCAAAAATCTCACCTTGTGGGATCACTTTAATCAGCACGTTTTTGATGTTGCGCAATATGAAAAGAAACTGGGAATAGAGCAATACCAAATGCTCGACTTTATTGCATTAGCGGGTGACAGCGGCAATAAAATTCCCGGAATTATGGGCATAGGCCCAAAATCTGCAGCTGATTTACTCAATAAATTTAGAACGCTAGCTAATTTATATCGTTCTTTAGATAACCTTGGCGCCAAGCAAGCACTTAAATTAGCCGAAGGAAAAGAGATTGCCAGAATTAGTTATAAATTAGCGCAGTTACAATGCGATATTCCACTGAATATTAATTTGAAACAATTTAGGATCAATCCAATAACAAACTAATGCCATAATAAGCTAACCTCTACTCTGGATAAGGGATGGGCTAAAGCGTTAAAAATAAGTGTATTTAACGTCTGCTATCACTCTTGCTATTGATGTTGCCAAGGGTTTTAACATAATAGTAGGCTTATGGTAAGTCGATACAATACAGATAACAAAAAAGTGTTATTTGATAACCGTTTATTATCCAGAGTTGAGTAAAAACACATAACCTCAACGGTATTAATACCATAACGGATTACACAGATTATGAATACAAAAGTGACGTATATCATCGGTGGAATTTTCACTGCCTATTTACTGTTTGTTGCCGTGGTGATTTTTGTTTATGAACCACAGCCAGAAGACCGAGCATGGGATGATCGCCAAGCATTCAACTTACAAAAAATGAGTGAAGTCAGCTTTGGTCAAAGCCTTGATGAGATCAGAACATTATTAGGCAGTGCAGATTTTGTCGAAGCCAAAACCGGCATTGATGGACAATATCAAGTGATGTATTACCGTACCCACCACATAAAATCAGACGGTGAAACCACTAAAGAAGAGTGCACCCCATTGTTATTTAGAGATAATCTGCTGATTGCATGGGGACAAGACACTGAAGATCAATATTTTGCCGTGCCAATAACCCATCAAGAACCACAATAATTGCTTATTTGTCTGTGGTATCAATAACAAAAAAACGCCCTATCGGTATTAGCATAGGGCGTAAAAAGTTAATTCAGATCAAACATTGATAGCCGTTTTAATCTACTTTTTTATACTCCTGATAAGCTTCACCTTGGCGGAGCCAATCTGGGGCTTGCTCACCCTTTAAGTAATGATCGAAGTACTGCTTCATCTTAATGGTATAATCAAGTTTATTGGGATATTTTTTCAAATGATGTGGCTCATCTTCATATTGTAAAAACACCACATCCTTGCCTGCACGACGCATTGCCAGATATAGCTCAATACCCTGCTCCCAAGGTACAGCATCATCTTTATCACCAAACATAATCATCATGGGTGTTTGAATGCGATCGACATAAAAAATCGGCGAGTTTTCAATATACTTTTGTGGTGCCTTGAATAGACTCTCGCCCATTCGACTTTGGCCCGTTTCATATTGAAATTGTCTTGCTAGCCCTGAACCATGGCGAATACCACTATAAGCACTGGTCATATTCGATACCGGAGCACCAGTCACAACAGCTTTAAAGATATTGGTTTGGGTTACCGCATATGCACTCTGATAGCCGCCCCAAGAATGCCCTTGAATACCAACAGCATCAGGATCGGCAATCCCCATCGCTATCAATTTTTGTACGCCTGCGGTCAGTGCTTTTACTGAAGAGATCCCCGGATAACCTATCTCGAAACGAATATCAGGCAAGAAAATCGCATAACCATTGTCTGCATACCAAGCAAAGTTAGGTCGATGATTGAGCTTCATATCAGGAAACGCATGTAGCCTATCGCTCATAAACCGATAGAAATACACTAAGGTTGGATACTGTTTACCGGCTTGGTAATTTGTTGGCTTAATGAGTACCCCATCCATGTTAACACCGTCACCATCTCGCCAATGTACTAGCTCCGCATTGCCCCATTTAAAGGGGTTACGCTGCTTATCCAGTTGGGTCACCTGTTGGGCGTTCTGTGGTGAGGTATTAGCTGCAATATATAAATCAGGATATAAATCATAGCGCTGTTTCGAAAACACCACTGTCGAGGCTTTATTAGCTCTGGCAAGCAACGTTAATTTACTGTTGCTTTCGGTTAAGCGCTTCACACCAGCAACACCCATTTTGGCGCTGAAAAAACCGTCTGCTTTTGATAGATGACTATAACCTTGCAATAGCACAGTTTCAGCATCACTCACTACTGCGGGTAACAACTCATCCTTCACTAAACCAACAAGTCTAAATTGAGTTTTCTGCTTTCGCCCTTCGCCATTGGTTAACATAAACCCTTGGTTCGATGCGGTATTAAACTGCCATACATCATATTTATCATAAACGGTTATCGCACTATCATCAGTTAACCAAGGGCCAAAACCGTAACCGGGTGCAGCACTGGGATAATCATGGTCTTCATCAGCAAACGGTGTCGTAATATTAGCAGTCAAATTAACCCGACGTTGAGATGCAATGTCTAAAAGAAACACGTTACCTTGCTGATAATAAGCTAGAAACTTAGCATTCGGTGACAGAGTCGGCATTGCATCACTAGGTTGCTGAGTTAACACTGGAATTTTATTACCGTTGTTTACATCAACCAAATACACATCACGATAAAAACCTGCCCAGGTGATCATTTTTTGATATGGCACATCTGAACTGGCCAATAAAAAACGCGCTTGCTCACCATAAGAAACATCGGGCACCACTTGATCAGCTAATTGGACTAACTTATTTGAATCTAAGTGTAAAACCGCTAAATAAGTGCGTTTTAATTCTTGCTCATATTCTTTGACTTCTTGAGGCTTAATTTTGGCATCATCACCATGCCAAATGCGTAGCTGCTTTTTCGCCGTGATAATCTCTGGATTAAACACATCATTGGCATTTTGATAATCAGCTAATTCAGCTTGCTGAGCAACTTGGGGAACTCGACCAACATACAAACGTTGACCGTCTTTTGAAAACTGTAAGCTTGAATATTGGTTATATGTCCAAGCTTCAGACTGGGCAAATTGCTGTTGTTTATTCTGCTCTACATCAATAAGCAACATGTTGTGCTCACGGCCATAGCGTGTCGAACTCGCAGCGCCTTTCGTCACGGCAACATATTGACCATCATCGCTGATAGCTAATGCTTCAATATGTTCATCGCGACTACCATAAAGCTGACGCTGTTTTTGGTCATCCAATGCTACCAGCACTACCTGGTGCAGTTGATTTTCACCTTGATTAACGACTGCAACAAAATGATTCCCAGCTTTATCAAAAGCAAATTGGGTCACATCAGATAGCTGGGTGTGTTGATTGGTAGCCAGATTAATTAACCGAACGTCAGAGCCTTTATCTGCTTCCTCAATTTCAACATGAGTATCATCTTCAACCTTAGCAGTATTTTCGGCAACCGTTGGTTCAGAGATAATAGATTTAGAAGCTTTAGACTCAGAAGCAATGGATTCAACAGCCTTAGATTCCGATAATTCAGATTTCTCATCGGTAGACTCAGGCTTGTTAATTTTAAATTTTAAAACTAAAAAATGACCATTGTCGCTAAATAGGGCGGAATCTACATTCTCAAACGTCTGTTGCTTACCACTTTGAGTATTCAGTAAGACCACTTCATGGAGTAAATCGGCGTTCTTCTTGGTTTCTCGCTCAAATAAGTTCGCTTCAATGGTCGCCAACACAAATTTGCCATCAGCACTGACATTCACATCGGTGCCATTGGCAATTTCATACTGTTTACTGTTATCACTAAAACGGATTAATGCACGACTATCGCCTCTATCAGGAGTAGCCTGTACCGCAATCACTTTGCCATTATCAGAAATAACCGGCTGTTGTAAGGTTTCAAAATGCATAATGTCATCAAGGGACAGTGCACGTTGTGGAGCCGCATGGGCATTAAATGACAGACAGACTGCCAATGGAATTAAATTGAATAATTTCACAGTTTTCCTCTAATGGTAACGTTGATTGATTATTTTTATAGATCACCGTAATAGATCATCGTGTTGGATTATCTCAATATTGACTAGCTAACGTTAAGCCAACCAGCAAAAGACATGACATGCGACCAAAGTCGTCTTTATAAAAAATGCTTACAGAATAAGCTAATGCTGCCAATAAAACATTGAACCGCAGATAAATCTTCAGCATTAAGATACTTTACAAGTAAACGATTTGTAATAAAGGTTCATAGTAAAACAATCAAATTAGAATTGACTTAAAAATAACGGAAATAATGTGATAATACTCACTATTTTCTGTAAATAAACATTAAAAGTCGTTAAAATACGCCGCAGAAAAACGACGCTTTTTATCGTCACCTAGCCGTGCCATATATGCGGTCTATCAATTGCAGTAACCACAACCGTGGAAGGACTATTCATGTCAAAACGTACAATAACCGTGATCCCAGGTGATGGGATTGGCCCAAGCATTATCGATTCAGCATTGAAAATCCTCGACAAAGCAGGATGTAACTTTGAATATGAATTTGCAGATGCAGGGTTAACGGCGTTAGAAAAGCACGGTGAATTAGTACCACAACGTACATTAGACCTTATCGAGAAAAACCGCATTACGCTTAAAGGACCTTTAACAACACCTGTCGGTGAAGGTTTTACCTCTATTAATGTGAGCTTACGTAAAAAGTTCAGTCTTTATGCTAACGTGCGCCCGGTGATTTCATTTAAAGGAACCCAAGCGCGTTATGAGAACATTGATATCATTACCGTGCGTGAAAACACTGAAGGTATGTACTCAGGCTTAGGTCAAAAAATCTCTGACGATGGTCAAACAGCCGAAGCGACCAGTATTATTACTCGTCAAGGTGCAGAGCAAATCACCACATTTGCTTACGAACTTGCTCGTAAAGAAAATCGTAAAAAAGTGACTATCGTTCATAAAGCTAACATCATGAAATCAACTTCAGGTTTATTCTTGAAAGTGGCACGTGAAGTGAGCTTGCGTTACCCAGACATCACCACCGAAGAAATGATTGTTGATGCCACTTGTATGAAACTGGTTATGAATCCTGAAAACTTTGATGTTATCGTGACCACTAACCTATTTGGCGACATCTTGTCTGACTTATGTGCCGGTCTTGTGGGCGGTTTAGGCATGGCTCCAGGTGCAAACATTGGTCGCGATGCCGCTATTTTTGAAGCTGTACACGGCAGTGCACCAGATATCGCAGGTAAAAACTTAGCCAATCCAACCTCAGTAATTTTAGCGTCGATTCAAATGCTAGAGTACTTAGGCATGTCTGATAAAGCTGAGATGATCCGTAGCGCTGTATCGGCTGTTATTGAAGAAGGTGACCGTACTACCCGCGATTTAGGCGGCACTCACGGCACTACCGACTTCACTCAAGCAGTACTCGATCGTCTAGGATAATTCCATATGGTTACGTTAATGACTGAGTTATCTGTCATTAACTAAAAAGCCCCTTATGCAACGTTGCATAAGGGGCTTTTTGTTAGCGGTGCAATAGTATTTTTATGCGTAGCTCACACCCTTTTCAGGGAATATCCATAAATGCACGGTCACTTCATCGCGGTCATGATAAAGGTGCTTACACTGCATTTTAAAATCAATTTCATTTTCAGTTAAAATGGCACCAATGGTTTCTAAAATCACGCTAACTTCTTTATAGCGGCTTTTCATGGGTAACTTAAGATTAAAAATAGCTTCTTTAAACCAACCATTAATCGCCCATGCTTCCATTAATTCAGCAACTCGGGCTGGCTTTTCAACCATATCACACACTAACCAATACACATTTTTACGCGGTGGCTCAAAACGAAAACCATCCGCACGATAATGCTTCACTTGGCCTGTTTCCATCAATTTCGGATCCATTGGACCGTTATCAACGGCAGCCACCATCATCCCACGGCGAACTAATTGGTAAGTCCAACCGCCAGGACAAGCGCCTAAATCAACGGCATTTAACCCACTACGACAACGTGTTTCTTGCTCTTCTTTAGTTAAAAAGGCTCCAAACGCTTCATCTAGCTTAAGGCTTGAACGACTTGGTGCATCTGCAGCCATTCTTAACCGAGGAATACCCATAAAGTGTGGCGAACTATTGTGGCTTAACGAATAACCCGCATACGCTTTGCCTGGTCCGATAAAACACACATGAATAATGGGACGGCGGTCACTTTCAGCGTTAAGCAATGCGCCGCTCTTTTTTAAACCTTGACGTAACGGCACTGTCAATTTACGACAAAATGCAGATAATTCTTTTGCTTCATTAGTATCAGGCGTTTCAACGCGTAGCTCACCACATTTTGACAGTGCGGCCAATGAAGCCACAATAGGCCCGACTCGATCTTGTTCAGGTAAATCACTCAACAACTCACCCGCGGCAAACATCTGACGCGCAAAAACTAATGAACTAAGCGCCAATTCCTTAACTAACGTATCGGCACCATTATCGTCAAAACATTGATAAATCACATAGGCATCGTTGATGTTGGTTTTAACAAAACCACCCACATTTAATTCTGTTGCCCGTTGTTGAATTTCTGCCGCACAGTCTTTTTCATAGCCTGAGCGACAAAATAGGAATAGGTTTTTCATTTGGAGCCTTAGCGTAAGGATATTCGCATAATAGCGAGACAATAATCTCGCTATTATACTCAAAAATGCTCAAGGTGGGAGAATTTAGCTAAGGCATTATTCTGCTGATTTTGCATGCCAAATCGCCGCAGCAAATAACAACCACCCCACTAAGAAGCATAACCCGCCCATAGGCGTAATTGGGCCAATCCATTTAGCCCCCGTAAAGGCATAAAGGTATAACGAACCAGAAAACAATATTATCCCGGCAATAAAGCTATAAGCTGCCCAGTTGATCAACTTAGAGGGGATCCAATGAGCAGAAAAAGCCAACGCAATCAATCCGAAGGTATGATAAAACTGATAATCGACCCCGAGTTTAAAAATATTCACTAATTCCGGTGGTGCGATAGTTTTAAGCCCATGTGCAGCAAAAGCACCCAGTGCTACAGCCATAAAACCACTTAGTGTGGCAAATAATAATAGACCTTTATTCATTTTACTTAACCTCATACAACATAAACCGACAATGCATCATACTATTGAAGCAAGCTGGTTTTCGTGACTTAAACCATCACCATAGTTATTAATCCAGGTATTAATAACTATGGTGACATTAATAAAAATATCAGCATAATAGTCACCGCATATGCGTAAAACATCGCGTTACAGCATTAGCCTACTCGGGTAATAAACTGACGAATATTCTCAATGGCATGATTAAGATTGCCCTCAAGGGTATAACCAGACGATTTTCGCGGTTGTAAACTATGGTCACCATCACCAATCCAACAGACTTCTGCATGTTCACCCAAAGTCCAATTGGGTACTTGTTGAAGGTCGCCAAATTTATCTCGCTCACCTTGAACAATCAGCATCGGAATGGAATTATGCTGAATAGGCGCAAGTCGTGGCTCTCCACCTTTAAGGGGAATAAATGGGTAGCCCAAACACACAATTGCACTAATTTTATTGGCAACATCTTTAACAAGAGGTTGTTGTAATTGATGGTCAGAGCTGGTCAATATCGCCGACATGCGACCGCCCATTGACTTACCCATTAAGATTATCCGCTGACAATTGATAAGACCAAGAGCCATTTTTTGTTGAATATCAAGCAGCACCTGTTCATAGTGCGCAAGTAATTTAGGCGCACGGTCAGGCGGACGACGTTTACCATCTTGCATATTGGCTTGCATATACAAGAAATTAAATCGGTACACTTGATAGCCTTGAGCGATTAACTTATCGGTCATCGAAGTCATATATTGATGATGCATATTAGCACCAGCACCATGAGCAAAAACAATCAAGGTGTCACTTTTAGAACCTTGCAAAAGAAAGTCTTCAGCTAATACTGGCGTATTATCCGGTAAGTAACTCACTACGCGACTCCTCGGCAAACATATCGACCATCCACTCTCTAAAAGCTGAAATTTTACCAATCTCAGAATGGTTTTGCTGACACACTAAATAATAAGCATCTTTGCTCACCAGCACCTCAGAAAACGGACACACTAAACGCCCAGCTTTGATATCAGGCCGAGCAAGTACACTATATCCTAATGCCACACCTTGGCCATGCGCAGCGGCTTGTAACACTAATGAAGAATGGCTAAATATCGGCCCTTGATTGACATTGATGTCAGTGACACCACATTGCCTAAACCATGCCTGCCAATCTTGGCGACTGGAATCATGTAATAGAGTATGGAGCTTTAAATCACTCGGTTGAATTAATGGCTTAGGCCCGTTAAGTAATAATGGTGAGCATACTGGAATCAGCACTTCATTACGCAGTTTATCAGCACGTAATCCAGGCCAGTTACCTTGACCGTAATAAATCGCCACATCGACATCATCCGTTAACGAACTGGCATCACTGTCTACCGCTTTAATACGCACATCAATATCGGGATTTTTTTCGCTAAACTTAGCTAAACGAGGCACTAACCATTGAATAGCAAAACTCGGAGACATACTCACCGTTAACGATCCTACCGCGCTTCGGGCAAGCAGGCGATTAGTTGCCTCGCCGAGTTCAATAAAAATGTCTTTAATGTCCAGAAAATAGCTTTGGCCTTCTTCTGTTAACAATAATGATCTATTTTTACGTCTAAACAGTTTTAGCCCTAAAAAATCTTCTAATGCTTTAATTTGATGACTCACCGCAGCCTGAGTGACAAACAACTCTTCTGCGGCGCGGGTAAAGCTCAAATGTCGTGCTGCAGCTTCAAATGCTTTAACTGCATTCAAAGGAGGTAATCGTCTAGACATAGTGATCAATCTCTCGTTTTTTAATTAGTTTTTCTAATGATTATCGTTATTTTTTGTCGTTTGTAAAGAACACTGTGTTTGGTTAAATTAGCATCATTGAAAATACAGTTGGACAATCTCTACGATGTTACTGGGATAGTCCGGCAAATGTGACTTATTAGCCTGGAGGCTCATCCCCTATGTTCAACCTAAACACTATTTGTGCAGTCGCACTATTATCTATATTGGGTTTATCTTCTGCTCAAGCGACGGAACTAGAACCTATCGATATGATCGATTTACATGCTGAATTATCACAAAGCATTGAAGCGATGCAAATTGATATCAATAATGATGTTAACAGCATTTTAATTGCTGACAATGATGAACAACAAAAAACTTCAGAAGTGGTTCAAGCTAACTAGAGCTAGCTCATATTAAGCACGTTACTGAGACAATAAAAAACCGCATTTAATGCGGTTTTTTATTGTCTGTGATTCATCTCACTCAAAGCGTATTACGGTTTAAGCTCACCGCCAAAACTAACACTAACGTGGATAAATCCCTAAAAATAGACCAAAGTCACGACACCGCAAAGACGGTGTCGTTTCGACAACTTAAGGGCGATACACTTTAACGTTAGTATAGCCCTTTTCTACAAGGTATAAGGCTTGCAGCTTACTCATTACGCCACGATCGCAATATAATAAATACGTTTTAGACTTATCTAAATCGGCAAATTGGGTGGCTAACTTAAAGAATGGAATCGCTTTAACCATTACATTATCAATTAATAATGGGCTACGTTCTTCTTCTTCAGGTGCACGAACATCAATAATTATTTCGCCAGAAGCAACATCGTTAACCGTTTCGGTCTCGGTCACTTGTTGGTTCATTTCAGCTTCAATATCGCGAATATCCATTACCACTGCAGATGCAACCACACGGTCGATTAAATCTTCAGAGAATTTAAGCTCTTCGGCTTCAACCTTAGATAATACCGCTTTAACCGTAGGTTTTTGTGAAATAACACCACAATACTCGGGAATAGATTTAGCAAAATCTTCAGTGCCAATAATACGGCTCTGATTAATAATATCTTGTTTGTCCATTGCGATAAGCGGGCGTAAAATCAATAAATCGGTGCTGCGATCGATAACATTTAGATTCGTCAGTGTTTGGCTAGATACTTGACCTAAGCTCTCACCTGTCACCAGTGCTTGAATACCGTATTTGTCAGCAATGCGTGTTGCTGCTCGCATCATTACACGCTTGAGTACCACCCCCATCTGACCGTTATCAATACGCTCTAAAATCTCTTCAACTACAGGCTCAAATGGCACCGACACAAAACGTACTTTGTGAGACTCACCGTACTTCTTCCATAGATGGTAAGCGACTTGCTTAACGCCAATTTCGTGCTGAGCGCCACCTAAATTAAAGAAACAGTAATGGGTACGAGTGCCTTTTTTAATAAACTGAAAACTCGACACACCAGAATCGAAACCGCCTGAAATAAGCGACAACACATCTTCTTGGGTCGCCATCGGAAAACCACCCAAACCTTGAATACGACGCTCAACCATGTAAAGCTTATCTTGATTGATTTCAAGATTAACGGTCACGTCAGGGTCTTTAAGTTTTACCCCTAGCGCCTCAGTGTGTTGATTTAATCCGCCACCGACATAACGCTCAACATCAATTGAATTAAAGTCGTGATTACCGGAACGTTTTACGCGGACACAAAAAGTTTTACCGGCAATTTCATCGCGGTACTTTGGTAAAGCTTGCTGATAAATATGATCGATTGAATCAAAAGTGTACTCACTCACTTGCACCACGTGAGCAATACCTGGAATACACGCTAGTCGCTCTGCAAAAACATCACATAACTCCGGTTTATCGCTCGGTACTTGCACGATTATACGATCGTATAAGCGTTGTACTTTTGCACCTTCATCCACATTTTTAAGCACATTACGTATATTAGTTTCAAGCATTTTGGTAAAGCGCATTCTTACCGACTTGCTCTTCATCATAATTTCAGGGTACAGCTTTACAATAAACTTCATGGGGCGTCCACAGGTATCACCATCAAATAGCACTACACTCGGTTTTGCTAAATAAAAAAGACAGTAATACCTTGATAATAAATTAAAAAAACAGCACAGCTCTATTTTCTAGATGTGTATACAATCCAGTCAATAGCATAACGTATGCAATAATTCGCCGATTATACCAAATGATGCCTATTAACCAAACATATTCACTTTTTTATCTGTTATTTGTTAGTAAAAGCGCTGTAAGGCACATTTATAAAACAAAAAAGCGCAATCTCTTTAACTTGTAGAGATTGCGCTTATCTTTTGATGGCAAACTATTGAGTTACAATTATTTCATTCGACTCTTTCGCTTTGCCTTGCTCGATAGAGATTTCTACCCGTCGGTTTCGAGCCTGATTTTCAATAGAATCATTGGCGATTAATGGCCGATTAGACGCCTCGCCAACCACTTTCATCCTTGATTCATCAAAACCAGAAACTCTTCTTAATTCATGAGCCACAGCCACAGCTCGTTGGCTTGATAGTTCCCAGTTTGAGCTGTAAAGCTCATTATTAATATCAGCACCATCAGTGTGACCCGACACCGTAATAATCCCAGGGACATCTTTTAATAATTCACCAATTGAGCGCACAATAGGTTTGAACTTAGGTTGTAAAAAGCCTGAGCCCGAAGCAAAAGAGCCTTTCTCACGGATACGAATAATAATTTGTTGGCCTAAAGATTCAATTTCAATAGCGCCATCGACAATTTCTTCATTGAGTTTTTCAGCCATTTTTTTAACTTGATCATTAATGTTTTCTTGCGAAGAGGCAGCGTCTTTTTTAACGGCTTCAGCTTCTTGTTGCGCTGTTGCGGCTGCATTGCCACCGCGTTGCTCACCATTCTGTTTTTGAGTCCCACCCGCGCTGTCTTCTTCACCCGCCTGATATTCTATCGTCGGCTGAGTCATTTCATTGGTTTGTTGATTAATGATCTCTATTGGAGTGGGATCGGGGCGACCTGGGCGGAATTCAAGCGCAATAACAGACGTCCCCTTAGGAATGTCTTTTACTTCAACTTTGTTTTGTACCCCGAATGCATACTTCATTGAACCAGCGATTTGTTTAAACTTCATCACGTCCATTTCAGAGAACGCTAACAACAACACGAAGAAACACATCAGCAACGACATTAAGTCTGCAAATGTGGCAAGCCACATAGGGGCACCAGCGGGTGGACAATCACACTTGGCCTTAGCCATGAGTTACTCTCCGTCCGTTGTATCGATTTTTCGCACACTTTCAGCCAAATAGTTCTTCAAAAAGCCTTCAATAACCCGTGGATTCTGTCCATCTTGAATCGCTAATACTGCATCCATAATTAAATTACGATTAAGCAATTCTTCATTCATCCGTAATGATAATTTATCCGCCATAGGGATGGCGATCATGTTGGCAATCACCGCGCCGTAAAGAGTCGTTAACAATGCCACTGCCATTGAAGGTCCAATAGACTTTGGATCGTCCATGTTAGATAGCATCGCCACTAAACCAACCAAAGTACCAATCATGCCCATTGCAGGTGCCACATCACCCATGGCTTTAAAAATACCCACCCCTGTTTTGTGGCGTTCTTCAGTTAATGCTATGTCTTTTTCTAATGCGTTGCGCACCACATCACCGTCATGGCCATCAACTAACATATCAACGGCTTTTTGCATAAAGGTGTTGGTAATAACCGCTTCTTCTAATGCTAAAAAACCGCCTTTACGGGCAGCATCAGCCATGGTGACAGCTTGTTCTATCAAGTCTTCAGGTTTATCTAATTTAAACATGAAGGCTTTCATACCAATCTTTATTGAACCTAAAAATTGCTTTAGGTTAAATTTCATCATCACCACAAATAAAGAGCCTGCCACAACAATCAAAATTGACGGTACATCGATAAATAATCCGATACCACCACTGGTGATCATCGCACCAATAATAAATGCAAAAGCACCGATAATACCTATTAGGGTAGCTAAATCCACAACCTCTCCTCAATCGCAGTCGTTATGCTGCTTATTTGTGCTACTTCCATCGTGCTGTTAGCGCACGTCATATGATCCGAATAATCCGACAGCATTTTGTGTTGATAACAATGCCCATCGTTATGTATTACAGCAAAAGTTTCAATACTATTTTTGCTAGCAAATTTAAATCATGACTTGTTATCGGACAAACTTGGCTCAAGTTTAGCTTGTTTTTGTACATTCTAAACAAAATTCAATAACAAAGCGTGCTGTTGAGCAAATAACCAGCGACTGTATTTGACCGATACGCTGGGCTGATATACCTTGTCACACGCTGAATGAAAGGAATATTACTCGTGGCTAAAAAACCTGAAAATCTCAGTTTTGAACAATCATTAACTGAACTTGAAACCATTGTTGCTCATTTGGAGCAAGGTGAAGTGTCGCTGGATGATGCACTTAAGCAGTTTGAGCGTGGCATTAAGTTAGTACGTCAAAGCCAAGCCAAACTTGAGCAAGCACAGCAAAAAGTCTCTATCTTATTAAATGAAGATGATGCTGAATTAGCGTCGTTCACTGTAGAAAGTGAATAATCGTCAACATAGTGTGTATTAAATAATAGGTCTTGATACGTGTTAGCTGAAGCAATAACAACATACCAAAATCGCGTTAATGGTATTCTTAACCAACATTTAACGCTGCTCGATGACGCTGCACCAGATTTAAAAGCAGCGATGCTCCATGGTGCGCTATTGGGTGGGAAACGCATAAGACCATTTTTGGTCTACAGTGTAGGTGACATGCTCGGTGTCAATATCAATGCACTTGATAAAGCCGCGGCTGCTATTGAGTGTATTCATGCCTATTCATTAATACACGATGACTTACCGGCAATGGATAACGATGCACTTCGTCGTGGCCAACCAACTGTTCATATTGCATTTGACGAAGCCACCGCGATTTTAGCCGGTGATGCGTTGCAAACATTGGCTTTTGAAATTATCACAGCCCCTTGTAATGACTTACATCCGAAGCAACAACTGGCGATGGTCAGAGTACTCGCAAAAGCTTCAGGGTATCAAGGTATGTGCGGTGGGCAGGCGATTGATCTGAGTGCAACAGATCACAGTATAAATTTAGACCGATTAACCGAATTACATAATAAAAAAACCGGAGCGTTAATCAGTTGTGCGGTTGAGCTTGCCTTAATCGCTGCTGACGTACCCGATGAGCATTATAAATTAATGATGAAATATGCCCATACGCTTGGGCTAGCTTTTCAAGTGCAAGATGATATTTTAGATATTACTGCTAGCACCGAAGAGTTAGGCAAACCACAAGGCAGCGATCAGCAATCGAATAAAAGCACGTTCCCGAAACTATTGGGTCTCGATGGTGCCAAAGCCTGTGCAGAACAACTAATACAAGATGCACTATCAGCGCTGACTAAATTACCATACAATAGCCAGTTAATTGCAGACTTCGCCCACTACATTATTGAGCGAAGATTATAATAAAGAGTCAGACAATCTCGCTATGAGCTTCGATATTTCTAAATTTCCAGTACTAGCGAAAGCTAATACACCAGAAGAATTAAGGAAGTTACCTCAAGGTTTACTTCCTCAAGTGTCTGATGAACTCAGACAGTTCTTACTTCAGTCTGTTGCTATTTCTAGCGGACATTTTGCTTCTGGCTTAGGCACAGTTGAATTAACTGTGGCACTTCATTATGTCTACAATACCCCATTTGATCAGTTAGTTTGGGATGTAGGGCATCAAGCTTATCCACATAAAATCCTTACCGATCGTCGTGAACAGATGCATACCATTCGACAAAAGAATGGCTTACATCCTTTCCCATGGCGTGAAGAAAGCCCATACGATACGTTTAGCGTGGGTCACTCTGGCACCTCTGTTAGCGCCGCCTTAGGTATGGCGATTGCTGCAGGTAAAGAAGGTGCAGGTCGAAAAGTGGTTGCTGTAATTGGTGATGGCGCCATGACCGGGGGAATGGTGTTTGAAGCCTTAAATCATGCTGGCGACTTGCACAATGACATGCTCGTGGTACTGAATGACAATGAAATGTCGATTTCTGAAAATGTTGGCGCACTGAATAATCATTTGGCGCAGCTGATGTCAGGTCGTTTTTATACCACCATTCGAGAAAACAGTAAAAAGGTCCTTAAAGGGATGCCGGTCATTAAAGAAATGGCTAAGCGTACTGAAGAGCACCTTAAAGGCATGGTGGTGCCTGCAACGTTATTTGAAGAACTAGGGTTTAATTATATTGGCCCAATAGATGGTCACGATGTTGATTCGCTCGTTGAAACAATGCGTAATATGCGTAACCTCAAAGGTCCACAGATACTGCATATCATGACAAAAAAAGGTCGTGGTTATGAGCCTGCTGAAAAAGATCCTATCGGCTGGCACGCGGTGCCTAAATTTGATCCTAGCCAGTTTAAGAAACCGACAACGAAACCAGGTTTACCTACGTTTTCACAAGTGTTTGGTAAATGGTTATGCGACATGGCTGCCACAGACGACAAGTTAGTCGCTATTACGCCCGCTATGCGCGAAGGCTCTGGCATGGTTGAGTTTTCGCAACGATTCCCAAGCCAATATTTTGATGCTGCCATTGCCGAACAGCATGCGGTCACCTTATCCGCAGGGTTTGCCTGTGCAGGTCTAAAGCCTGTGGTTGCTATTTACTCGACTTTTTTACAGCGCGGATACGATCAACTTATCCACGATGTGGCTTTGCAACGTTTACCAGTATTATTCGCTATTGACCGTGGTGGTATTGTTGGTGCAGATGGCCCAACTCATCAAGGGGCATTCGATTTAAGTTTTATGCGTTGTATTCCCAATATGATCATTATGGCGCCATCAGATGAAAACGAATGCCGTCAAATGCTCTATACAGGTTATTGCTATCAAGATGGGCCGACTGCGGTACGTTACCCTCGAGGGTTTGCAACTGGGGCTGAACAAGTCGAGGCCATGACATTAATACCGATAGGTAAAGGGGTATTAACCCGTCAAGGTCAAAAAATTGCCATTGTTAACTTTGGTACCACACTTGAAGCTGCTACCTATGCTGCTGAAAAACTGGATGCTACCATTGCCGATATGCGCTTTGTTAAGCCACTAGATTTAGCCTTGCTTGAACAACTTGCCAATAGCCATGATGTTATCGTTACCGTTGAAGAAAATGCGATTATGGGTGGTGCGGGTTCTGGAGTAATTGAAGCATTACACAAAATGCGAATAGTAAAACCTGTGTTACAGATTGGTTTGCCTGATGAATTTATTCAACACGGCGCACCTGATGAAATCATCACGGATCTTCAACTTGATGCTGAAGGTATTTTAGCGCAAATCCAAGCATTTATGGCTTAATATTCTACTGTTATTACTGGCAGAGGATCAAAAAAGGACTGAAAAATCAGTCCTTTTTTATGGCTCGCGTTCTAGTGATCATAGTGCACGTAACTATGATAAATAGCACTATAATAAATAGCACTATATTAAATAGCACTATGATAAATAGGACTATATGAATAGCACTATGTTGAAGAACATTATAATGCTATTGGCTACAGCTCTAGTGTCAACAAGCGAGTATTGAGATTAACGTTATCGTTAAGCTTCAACATCCACACTGCCACCGCCTTGAGATACCATCACCATCGCAGGACGCAGTAAACGGTCATTCAATAAATAACCTTTCTGCATGACCATCATGACAGTGTTGGCAGGAAATTCAGCACTTGGCTGCATCCCAATAGCTTGATGATGTTCAGGGTTAAATGCTTGGCCTTGTGGATCAACTTGAGTTACACCAAACTTTGCCACCGAGGTTAAAAAACCTTTCATGGTCAGTTCGACACCCTCATAAATCGCTTTAGTCGCTTCATCTTCAGGGTTAGTCCCCTGTAAGGCGCGTTCCATATTATCGATTACAGGTAAGAGTTCGTTAGCAAACTTTTCCAAGGCAAACTTACGTGCTTGCTCGACATCTTTTGCCGCGCGAGTACGAATGTTCTGTGTTTCTGCCGCTGCGCGCATTTCAACATCTTTACGCTCAGCTAACGCAGTTTCAGACTCAGCCAATAGTTGCTCTAGTTCTTCAATTCGAAAATTTGCTTGGGTTACTTCATCCATCAAACTTGCCTCATCAGCCACAACTTCAGGAGTTACAGCTTCTTCCACTTGATCTTGCGATGTGTTGTTCGATTCGTTGCTCATTTTCACTCCAGCTAAAAAATGCGTTATTTCGTATTCTACGACAATAAAATAAAGTGGCCATTTACTGATAAATTAACAGCAAATCTCACACTTCTAATAAGTTTGAGTATATTATGGGGATCAATTCTTATGTTTCAAGGCCTAAAGGCATAACAAACTCGAATATGACTAAAATGTTCCAGACAATCGGTCTCATCGGTAAACCACATCATCAAGGGACTAACCTCACGTTAACCCGATTGCATCATTGGTTAAGCATGCAGGGCTTTAGGGTTATCGTTGAAGGACGAGTCTCTGCAGAGCTGGGGGTAGATGTTTGTTCAATGGACCTACTTGAAATGGGTGAACATTGTGATTTAGCCATCGTGGTTGGTGGTGATGGTAATATGTTAGGTGCAGCCCGGGTATTGGCGCGTTTTAATGTTGCCGTGATTGGTGTAAACCGGGGTAACTTAGGTTTTTTAACTGATTTACCTCCTGATAACTTCGAAGAAGCCTTGTCTAAAGTGCTCGGCGGTGAATTTGAAACTGAACACCGTTTTTTACTGGAGGCTGAAGTTCACCGTCACGGAAAAATAACCGCCAGTAATACCGCCGTCAATGAAGCTGTACTTCACCCTGGTAAAATTGCTCATATGATCCAATTTGAGGTTTATATTGATGAACAATTTATGTATAGCCAGCGCGCTGATGGCATGATTGTGTCCACGCCAACAGGTTCTACTGCCTATTCTTTGTCTGCTGGCGGTTCAATATTAACACCTAATCTGCAAGCGCTTATTTTAGTGCCGATGTTTCCTCACACCTTGTCATGTAGACCCATTGTGGTCGATGCATGTAGCATCATTAAATTAGTGGTCTCACCTGAGAATGGTGAAAACCTCGAAGTCAGTTGTGATGGTCATGTCCATTTAGCTGTATTACCAGGCGATGAAATTTTTATTCGCCGCTCAAATGAACGCCTAAGACTCATCCACCCCAAAGGTCATAATTATTTTCACGTATTACGTAACAAATTAGGCTGGGGAAGTAAACTTTTCTAACTGTTTGAACTCGATCACAACACCGTCGCCTTTCTAGTGAGCCCCTTCACATTACCAAATGCTAATTAAATATATTGTAAGCCAATCGATAACTCGCTTGGTTTTACTTTATATGACCTGTTATATCCCTATAAAGCGTGATCTCAACCACGCACTAAAAACCTTGCACCGGATGCGCTTCACAGTTCTGTTGGCTAATGCACTTTCTCGTTTGTTAGATGATCTCGATCAACACTTTTAACACTTAAATAACGTCTATTACGCCCTAGTTGGACAAATGCTGACAAATAATAACAATTTAGTACCCACTTATAGTGATACGAGGTATGCATGACAATATTACAGATACTAGCAAGCTTGACCCCCATTATTAGCGTAATGGTATTTTTAGTGCTTATGCGCCTACCAGCGTCTAAAGCAATGCCCATATCAATGGTCGCTACAGGCCTTGTAGCAATGTTTATTTGGCAAATGGATACGCAACTCCTTGCGGCATCTGTTGTCGAAGGTCTTCTCGCGGCGTTAACACCACTGACCATTATTTTTGGTGCGGTATTTTTGTTAAATACCCTTAAATATTCTGGCGCCATGGACACTATTCGTTCAGGCTTTACTAACATCAGTGCCGATGCGCGAGTTCAGGTGATTATTATTTGCTGGTTGTTTGGATCGTTTATTGAAGGCTCTGCAGGCTTCGGTACTCCAGCTGCAATCGGTGCACCGCTACTAGTATTATTAGGTATCCCACCCATTGCTGCAGCCGTAGTGGCCTTGATTGCTGATTCAACATCAGTGTCATTTGGCGCAATTGGTTTACCTGTTCTATTTGGGATGGAACAAGGCCTAACTGAAGGTGGCGTTAACATGGCGGCAGCTCAAATTGCTGAACATGGTGGCACTTTTGCCGGTTATGCACAGTATATTGCTAAACACATGATCACCATCGACTTAATAACAGGTACATTGATTCCGTTAGTGATGGTTTGTGTATTAACAGGATTTTTTGGTCGCAACAAGTCGATTAAAGAAGGTTTACAAGTTTGGAAATTTGCAATATTTGCCGGTTTTGCCTTTACCATACCAGCATGGTTAATTAACTATTTTGCCGGTCCTGAGTTCCCTTCTGTTATTGGTGCTCTTGTGGGTATGGCGTTAGTTATCCCTGTCGCGAGAAAAGGCTGGTTACTGCCATCAACACCTTGGTGTGACTTCAGCGAAAACGACAATAAATCAGATGAAGAACTCGCGATTAATCAAACACCGGTTAAATTCTCACAAATTGCCGCTTGGTCTCCATACATCATTATGGCGTCGTTATTAGTCTTATCTCGTGTCGTTACTCCATTTAAAAGCTGGTTGCTTGGCTTTAACATTAGCTGGACGGGTTTATTAGGCACAGAGCTTAAAGCCGGATTTGCTACATTGTATGCACCGGGAATCTTCTTTGTTGTTGTATGTTTATTCGGTTTTATCTTATTTAAAATGAAACCTACTGCAATGAAGCAATCAATCACCGTATCTTGTCGTTCAATGTTACCAACGATCATTTCATTAGGTGCATCAGTACCTATGGTAAAAATATTCCTAAACTCAGGTGAAAATGGCGCCGGTCTCGCTTCAATGCCAGTTGCATTAGCAGACCTACTGGCCAATAGCATGGGCTCAGTTTGGGCTTGGGTTTCACCTATTGTCGGTATTTTTGGTGCCTTCCTGTCAGGTTCTGCGACTTTCTCAAACATGATGTTCTCAGGCTTACAGTATTCAGTTGCAGATAATATCGGCATGAATCACGCCATCGCGTTAGCGTTGCAAGGCATTGGAGCCAATGCGGGCAACATGATGTGTGTAATGAACGTCGTTGCTGCTGCTACCGTGGTAGGAATGGCAGGTCGTGAGTCTGAAATTATTCGTAAAACAATGCCTATCGCACTGGGTTATGCCTTAGTTGCAGGCACTATTGCTGTTATCTGGGGTGGATTCTAATTAACGATAAAGTTACTTATATTCTAACGATAACAATACAACAGCAGGCACAAAATGCCTGCCGTTCATTCGAGTGTAAAGAGAGCATGTTATGACTATTAATTATCAAGTAGTGATGGATACGTTAACGTCACAGCTCGGCAGTCACGCCGTATCCAATGATCCAGTGCGTCGTTTTGCTTGGTCAACTGATGCCAGTTACTTTCGTATCGTACCTGAAATTGTGGTACACGCAGATACTCCAGAACAAGTTAAAATAACCCTTAATATCGCCAGAGCACATAATGTGCCAGTAACCTTTCGTGCTGCCGGTACCAGTTTATCTGGCCAAGCAATTGGTGATGGTATTTTACTTATTTTGGGCCATGATGGTTTTAGAAACATTGAAATCAGTGAAGATAGAAATTCAATCACTCTAGGTGCTGCGGTCATTGGTTCAGATGCCAACATGGCATTAAAACCCTTCAATAAAAAAATTGGTCCCGATCCAGCCACACTAGCCTCTGCACAAATTGCCGGAATGGTAGCAAATAATGCATCTGGAATGTGTTGTGGCACCGCGCAGAACAGTTATCAAACCATTAAATCAGTTAAATTAATGCTTGCCGATGGTACTGAACTTGATACAGGTTGTCCGCATTCAAAAGCAGCATTTAGCCAATCTAATCCTGCGTTACTTACGGCGTTAACCGATCTTGCGCAATTAACTCAAAATAATCCAACCCTATCGGCGCGGATCCGTAAAAAGTTCTCGATTAAGAACACCACTGGTTACAGCATTAATGCACTGGTAGATTTTAGCGATCCATTTGACATCATTAATCACTTAATTGTGGGCTCAGAAGGCACACTTGCGTTTGTAAATGAAGTCACTTATCACACCGTTGAAGAAGCTCAATTTAAAGCTTCTGCCATGGCGGTGTTCTTCAATATGGAAGATGCTGCCAGCGCAATACCACCGATTAAAGGTGATAGTGTGGCCGCTGCAGAATTACTTGATTGGGCATCGATTAAATCCGTTACCGGTAAAACTGGCATGCCGGAGTGGCTAAGTGATTTACCAGAAGGTTCAGCCATTCTATTAATTGAGTGTCGTGCTAATGACCCCGAAACGTTAGTGCAATACACTCAAGATGTGATCACAAAAATCGCTCACATTGACACTGAACGTCCAACTGAATTCAGTAATGATCCAGCAGTATTTGGCCAGTATTGGGCAATGCGCTCTGGTTTATTCCCTATTATTGGCGGTGCAAGACCTAAAGGCACATCGGTTATTATTGAAGATGTTGCATTCGAATTACAACATTTAGCCAGTGCAGCAGCAGACTTAACCGCTTTATTCCATCAACACGGTTACCCAGAAGGGGTGATTTATGGCCATGCTTTAGCCGGTAACTTCCATTTTATTATCACGCCAACGTTTGCCTCTCAAGATGATATCAATCGTTTCCAAAATTTCATGCAAGATGTCGCTGAAATGGTGATCAATAAGTACGATGGTTCGATGAAAGCAGAGCATGGTACTGGTCGAGCTGTAGCCCCCTTTGTTGAAATGGAATGGGGCACTGACGCATATACATTAATGAAGCAAATCAAACAAATTTTCGACCCAAGTAAATTGTTAAATCCTGGGGTTATTCTCAATGATGACACGCTGGTACATGTTAAAAACATCAAACCTTGCCCTGTGGTAGATGACTTTATTGATAAATGTATTGAATGTGGTTTTTGTGAGAAAACCTGTCCAACATCGGCGCTTAACTTCTCTCCGCGCCAACGTATTGCGGTATTGCGTGAAATTGAACGTTTAGAGCAATCGGGTGATAAAAAAGCCGCCGCAGAAATGCGTGCCAGTGCCAAATATGATGTGGTTGATACCTGTGCAGCCTGTCAGCTATGTACTATTGCCTGCCCAGTTGACAACAGCATGGGTAATTTGGTGCGTAAACTGCGCACACCGTACATCACCACCACAGAACAAAAAGTGCTCGACTTCCAAGCCAAGCATTTTGGCGCAGTAAACCAAGTGATCAGCACCGGCTTTGATATTTTAGGTATTGTGCATAAAATAACTGGCGATGGTATCACCAACTCGTTGATGAAAGCGGGTCGTTTGATTTCCAAAGAAGTACCTTATTGGAATCCAGACTTCCCTAAAGGTGGCAAAGTGGCAAAGCCATCAGCCCATAAACCGGGTCAACAAACAGTTTTATACTTCCCTGCATGTGGTGGCAGAACCTTTGGTCCAACACCAAAAGATCCTGACAACCGCACCTTGCCAGAAGTGGTTATGACTTTACTTGAACGCGCTGGCTACAATGTGATCATCCCAGAAAATACCCGCCATTTATGTTGCGGTCAGATGTGGGAATCAAAAGGTGATTTTAAAAACGCCGATGCTAAGCGTGATGAACTTATTGACGCACTCAGTACACAGTCTGAAAATGGCAAAGTGCCTATTATCGTTGATGCATTGTCTTGTACTTATCGCACATTAACCGGTAACCCTAAGGTGAAAATAACCGATTTAGTCGAGTTTATGCACGACGAGATGTTACCAAACATGACAATTACGAAGAAATCTAACGTCACTTTACACCAAGGCTGTAGTGCCCGTAAGATGAAATTAGAGCCTAAGCAACAAGCTATTGCTGATGCGTGTGCTAACCATGTAGTGTTGCCCGCGGGCATTAGCTGTTGTGGTTATGCCGGTGAAAAAGGGCTTTATAAGCCTGAAATTAATGCCAGCGCACTGCGTAACATTAAAAAGCTCATTCCGGCAGAAACGAAAGAAGGTTACTACGCTAACAGAATGTGTGAAGTCGGCTTAACCCAACACAGTGGTATTTCATACCGCCATTTAGCCTATTTATTAGAAGAATGTACTCGTTAAACTAATGGACCATCACAGTAAATAGCGTAAACAATAAGGGCATTGATATCATATCAATGCCCTTAATTTTTGTTACCATACTTAACACTAATATCCGAACTCAGCGTTAATTAGCGTACTCAAACGAGTCATCCTACTCAAACGAGTCATCCTACTCAAAGGAGTCATCCTACTCAAAGGAGTCATCCTACTCAATCGAGAGGTACTATCAAAACGACATGTCCTATCAAAACGAGATGTCCTATAAAACGAATTGCTCATCTCAACTCAGACTAAATCAATAAACACGCCAGTAACTGTTGCTGCAATCTTTCATGTTCAAGCGGCATATCGCTAATAATTTCGACCCGTGTATCTAGTGCATCATCAAGTTCATTAAGCATCAACTTATCATCCACCATATTGACACTGAGCACCCCATCCTGGGTAATAACAATAGCTTTTAATCTCAGCACCTTGTCCATTTTAACCGTGTCTACCCACGCCATAAATTGCTCAAACTGAAAACAATGTACTGCTGAAAATATCCAACCACTACTGTAACAGCCCTCACCTTGGTTAGTTTTGTGAATAAACCCAGTAGGGGAAAACTCAGGGGTATCGATATCGCTCAGTGGTGGTTCGTTAGACAGCCAGTTATCCATAAGCGTTTTCCGCCCCAATAGCCGTTGTCCCGCTGGCACCGTTTGATACTTTGTCGGGGTATTTAAGCGCAATAATAACTGTTGGATTAGGTCAACATCAGTAAAGTGATTATCGACACTAATTAGTGGCGTCTGTTGTAAATGTAACTTGCTGAGGAATTGCTGTAACTGTAAACGATCTGTTTCAGTGTAATGCTGGGCTTTATTGGCCAACAGCACATCTGCCATCTGTAATTGCTGCGTAAACGTATCATGATTTCGATAGCGCGGATCGCTGACTTTACGCGCATCAACCAGACACACACTACTTTGCAAAGTAATAACATGTTGATAATATTCAGATGTTAATAACTTCACGATTTCAGCAGGATGCCCAAGTCCAGTAGGTTCTATCAATAACCGGTCCGGCTTAGTTTGCTGAATAAGTTGATTTATCGCGACTTGTGTTGGTAAGCCGGAGACGCAACACAGGCAACCACCTGGCACTTCTTTTATGACAATACTGGCAGGCTTTGCTGGTGTAACATCAGGACTATTACTATTATTACCTGCAGCAGTCGCATTTAACAAACCACCATCAATGCCTATTTCGCCAAACTCATTTACCAGCACCGCCCACACTTCATCTTTGGGCTTATGAGCTAATAATTGGCTAATGAGCGTGGTTTTACCCACCCCCAGAAAGCCAGTAATAATATTGGTGTTAATCGGTTTGGTGATCATTTTTTCGCTTTAGCGTATTTACCCTTTCGAGTAGGTTTCACATCGGTTTGCGATGGCTTGCCACGTTTGTACTTAAGTACTTTTTTCGGTTTCTCTGCCGCAACATCGCGATATCGAGCCGGTAATGGTGCCCCTTCCTCGTACCCTGTTGGTACCAATATCGGTAATGATTGTTCAATAAGTTGTTCAATCGCGCCAAGTAACTCTAGCTCTTGAGGACTCACCAGCGAAATGGCTTCACCGCCTAATCCCGCACGGCCTGTACGCCCTACTCTATGGATGTAATCTTCGCATTCTTCAGGTAATTCAAAGTTAATGACTCTTGGTAGAGCTTGAATATCAAGCCCTCGAGCGGCCAAGTCAGTAGCAATTAACACGCGTAATTGACCAGTTTTAAACTCTTCCAACGCACGATTTCGAGCCCCTTGGCTTTTATCACCGTGAAATACCGATGACTTAATACCGTCTAAGCTTAACTCGCGGTATAAATGATCTGCTGTTTCTTTACGGCTGGTGAACACCATAACTTGTTGCCAGTTATGCTTGCCAATTAATTCAGATAACAACTCAGCTTTTCGGCGGGTATCCACTTGATAGACTTGCTGGACAACATTAGCGGCAGTAGTTTGGGTTTCAACATGAACGTATTCAGGATTGTTTAGCATTTTAGCCGCTAGCGTTTTAACTTCTTCAGAAAAAGTAGCAGAAAACATCATAGTTTGATGTTGTCTGGCGATTAAACGCTTCACTTTTTCAATATCTTTAACAAAACCAAGATCAAGCATGCGATCAGCTTCATCAATCACTAAGTGAGTAACAAAAGATAGATCCAATTCATGCTGGCCAATAATGTCAAACAATCGTCCTGGCGTTGCCACTAAAATATCTACGCCTTGTTCTAATGCCTTACGCTGAGGATTGATGCTCGCGCCACCATAAACGGCTAAGCTGGTCAGATTGATAAACTGGCTGTATTTAACTAAATTTTGCTCAATCTGAATCGCTAGCTCGCGAGTCGGTGTCATGATTAATGCGCGTAAACGATTTGGTGGCAATAAGTCTGAATGATCTTGCGCCATTAAATGACTTAGTAACGGTAACGCAAAAGCAGCTGTTTTTCCGGTACCGGTTTCGGCACTGGCCAATACATCTCGGCCATCTAGCGCTAGTGGGATCACAGCTTGTTGGACAGGAGTAGCAGTTTGATACCCAGATTGATTAACCGCATCTAATAATAATGGCGGTAACCCTAGCGACGTAAATGACATAACAGACCCAATAACACAAATAAAAATAGGTCGCTATTGTATACTAATCTAAACATCATTAACTATTACATTAGTGATGGCATTAGCCATATCATCACGATGGGTCACGCCGGTTTTGAATGAACAGTCACAGTACTAACGTTATATCTGCTGACTAACCTGCAATGGTATTACTTTTTCCACTAAATACTTTTGCTCAAAATCATCGCGGCACAAGGCATGCGAAAATACATATCCTTGGCCATAATCACAACCAGCAGACGCCAATAAACGCCGTTGACTTTCGGTTTCAACACCTTCGGCAATGACTTTGATACCGAGTTTATGAGCCATTGCAATAATCGCTTCACACAAACACATATCATTGTTTTTGGCAGCCAATCGACCCACAAAAGATTTATCAATCTTAAGATAATCTACATTATATTTGGTTAAATAGGGTAATGATGAATAGCCAGTACCAAAGTCATCAAGCGACAATTGCATACCTGCATCACTATAAGCCTGCAATTTAGCCTCAACATTAGGTTCAATGTCATGTAGTAGGTTTTCAGTGATTTCAATACAAATGCTATTGGTAGGCAGCGCGAGTAAAGACATGTGTTTAAGCCAATTTTCAACATCGGTCGACTCGTCTTTAAACTGTACTGGTGACATATTAATACTAATCTGAATATGGTGATTAAATTGTGTCTTCCATTTTGCGACTTGCTCACAGGCTTGATAAAAAGCCCAATTGCCAATATCGATTATCATCCCAGTATCTTCAGCAATAGAGATAAAATCTGCCGGTGGAATTAACCCCATTGTTGGATGGTTCCAACGAATTAACGCTTCCACCTTGATGATCTGCTGACAGCTTAAATCCACAATAGGCTGATAATACAACTCAAATTGCTGCTGGATAATCGCCACTTTAAGGTCTTGAATCAACGCCATCCGCTTTTGTGCATCGTCTTGCATTGCGGAGATAAAATAATTAAACCGATTACGACCATGGGATTTTGCCGAATACATGGCTTGGTCGGCATTCTTCAATAATGCCTCGGTTGTGTTGGCATCGTCTGGAAATAACGTAATACCAATACTGCCACTAATATAGGCCGTTTGATCACCTAATAAATAAGGCTCTGCAAGTCGTTTAAGTATTTGTTGTGCAACACGTTCTACCCCATGAGTATCTTCAAGGTTAGTTAACACTATGGTAAATTCATCACCACCTAGACGGGCGACAACATCGGTTTCGCGTACGCTGTTTTTTAAGCGTTCCGCCGTCTCAATTAACAATACATCGCCCATATCATGGCCCAACGTGTCGTTAACCTCTTTAAAAAAATCCAAGTCTAAAAACATCAATGCAAAATGATTATGCTGTCGGTCAGAATGGAATACCTCTTGATTCAAAAATGTTAACAACATCCTACGATTTGGCAAACCGGTAAGTGCATCATAATTAGCCTGGCGCCATATCAACTCTTCAGTTTGCTTTTTCTCGGTAATATCGGAAAACAACGCAACAAATCGCGCAGCCTGCGACTTTGTTCGGATGATTGAATTAATGGTTAATAAGATAAGGTAATTTTCACCATTTTTACGACGCATCCACACTTCACCATGCCAATGTCCCTGCTGGCTAAGCTGTTGGCTTAATTGTTGATAAAAATGTTGGGGTTGAAGATCTGTTTCAAACATACGTAAATGCTGATCTTGTATGTCTTGTTGACTGAATCCAGTGATAAAAAAAAAGGCAGGATTTGAATCAATGATAATGCCCTTTGCAGTAAACACACTCATGGCTTCACTGGAGTTTTGATATACAGATGCTGCAATACTTAGCGAGTCTTCAACCTGCTTGATATCAGTGATATCACTATGAGTACCACACATTCTAAGCGGTTTACCTTTATCATCAACGTCAACCACTCTTCCTGTTTGCAAAATCCACCGACTGTCGCCGTCCATGTTAGTTAATTGATATTCCACTCGTTGGCTTATACAGCGACCTTTTACAATTTCATTAATGCTGCGAAGAAACTTAAATTTATCTTTTAGCTGTATCGCATTTATCCACAATTTAGGATGCTGATTAAGCTCTTCCATTGAGCAACCTAAAATGTCAGCACTGTATCGATTCGTACGAATTCGATTGTGTTGTACATCCCAGTCCCACACGCCTAACTCACTGCTATCGAGTACCAGCGCAAGTTGCTCGTTACTTTGCAATAAATCTTGTTCGGCCTGTTTCTGATGAGTGATATCAAGAAAACCGGCAATAACTAGGAAAGTATTGTCTTGAACATGACGGCGGCAGGCGATGGTCACATGGGTATAAATGACCGAACCATCTTTGGCAATAAAACGCTTATCAATTTCATATTCATTGAGTTCGCCTTTACTCATTTTCTCAAATAATAATAAATCTTTATTCAAATCATCTGGGTGTGTTAATTCAGCCCACGTTAACGCCTTTAATTCATTTTCGCTGTAACCGAACATTCGACATAAATAAGGGTTAACTCTCAACCAATGCTTAGTTTTAGTGGTAATAGAAATACCAATATTGCCAATATCAAATTGATGGTTGAAAAGAAAATCTTCTTGTAATTTAACTTGAATATCGCGCCCACGAAACACTATTTTTGCAAGTAAATGACCGATGACCATAGTCAATAAAGGTAATACCAGCATGATAGGCAAAGACACAACACTGATAGCGTGTAACGCTTGATCAAATGGCAATAAAAATAGCCATAACAACAATAGGGAATGAACAATAACGCCAAAAAGGTAGAATTCACGATAACGAATTTGATCTAATTCATGCCGACGGTACCGACGCCACACTAATCCAATGACCGCACTACTGCTTAACGCAAATATACCAACCCATACAGCAACGCCACCCAAATGATAGCGATAAAGCGCCATGATAATGGTTGCGACAAATGTTGGAATACCTCCAAAAAACAGTCCACTTAAACAGAGTACTACCGAGCGGGCATCAAACAATATTTCCTGTTGATGAACCAAGGGATCCATCATAATAACAACGCCAATAGTGCCAATAACTGCGCCCATTAAAAATTGCCATAAAAAAGGTGTCACCTTACGTTGATGCGAAGGAGAGAGTGAGTAAACATAAACTAGCGCAAGTAATAGCGCTGCATTTTCTAAAATTGAGAAAAAAACATTTAGACCAAACATCTATACATTTCCCTTATCCATCCTTAACAAGCACAGTAGCATCCAAGCTGTCTCTATTTAGTATAGTAGAAGTAAACTAACACTATGATTTATCGTCTTTATACCGTGAACCATTCTATATATAAAGGGCATAATATTCATCTGAAATTTCGATAATATTATTTAAGAGAAATTGTCATCCTATCCAACACAACAAAATGCACAATAACCGACCAACCATAGTGTCGGTGTCAAAAATATCACCCTAGATCACAGTTACTTGGAAAATGTCGTGTTGGTAATAAAACGGCCTATTGATTGTGACTTAATCGACGTTAACGAGCTTCACGTCACATAATAACTGCAATGTTATTGGTATGTTTAATTCAGAGAAAACTTAATTCTATATAAAGGACAATCAATATGGCGACTAAATTTTTCATTCCAAGCGTCAACATTCTGGGTCAAGGCAGCGTAGATGAAGCGATTAAAGACATCAACGCGTTTGGATTTACCAAAGCACTTATTGTCACCGACAAACCACTAGTGAGTATTGGTTTAGTGGCAAAGGTTGCAGATAAACTCAATGCCAATGGTATTGAAGTGGTTATTTTTGATGGCGTTCAACCTAACCCAACAACAGGTAATGTTGCTGCAGGCCTTGAACTACTAAAAGCCAATCAGTGTGATGTGATTATTTCTTTAGGCGGCGGTTCACCGCACGATTGCGCTAAAGGAATCGCACTCGTGGCCACCAACGGCGGTAGCATTAAAGATTATGAAGGTGTGGATGTATCAACTAAAGCCCAAATGCCGTTAGTCGCGATTAACACAACTGCAGGCACAGCAAGTGAAATGACCCGTTTTTGTATTATTACCGATGAAGCAAGGCACATTAAAATGGCCATTGTCGATAAAAATACCACACCAATTCTATCTGTGAACGACCCTGAATTGATGCTTGAAAAACCAGCATCGCTGACTGCGGCTACCGGAATGGACGCATTGACACACGCAATTGAAGCCTATGTCTCTATTGCAGCCAATCCCATCACCGACGCATGTGCAATCAAAGCCATCGAACTAATCCAAGCTAATTTAATCAATGCCGTTAAACAAGGTGATGATATTCAAGCCAGAGAAAATATGGCTTATGCGCAATTTTTAGCGGGCATGGCCTTTAATAACGCTAGCCTTGGTTATGTACATGCTATGGCACATCAACTTGGCGGTTTTTATGACTTACCACACGGGGTATGTAACGCATTATTGCTGCCCCATGTCCAAACCTATAACGCTCAAGTTGTGCCAGCACGCTTAGCTGATGTAGCAAAAGCTATGGGTGTCGACATAACAGCAATGACAGATGAGCAAGGCGCTAAAGCGGCAATTGACGCGATTAAGCAATTGTCAAAAGCCGTTAATATTCCAGCAAATTTAACTGAGTTAGGCGTAAAAGCTGA
Source organism: Shewanella sp. AC91-MNA-CIBAN-0169 (assembly GCF_040310165.1). Classification (NCBI taxonomy): domain Bacteria; kingdom Pseudomonadati; phylum Pseudomonadota; class Gammaproteobacteria; order Alteromonadales; family Shewanellaceae; genus Shewanella; species Shewanella sp. AC91-MNA-CIBAN-0169. The sequence goes on along the minus strand of NZ_JBEOPM010000019.1, from coordinate 15,696 downwards.
AGACATCCCAACTTTAGCAGACAATGCTCTTAAGGATGCTTGTGGGTTTACTAATCCGAAGCAGGCAACACATCAAGAGATCTGTCAAATTTTCACTAACGCTTTATAACTAACATCAGCTCGGGACAAGCAACGGTAAGTAAACCGTTATTTGTCCCGCTAACTACGTTGTATTGACTTGCAATAGACTTGCAATAGACTCGCTATTGACACTATTCGTCAGTAGAGCAGAGTCTTGTTAGCAACACAAATAATCAGTTTGGCGATAGATAGGCCAAATATTCAGATTTTGGCTTACTTATCCTATTTAATAACTCGAATTGGGGTTAACTCGTTTTATAGCACAGCATAAAGCCCGTATTTTATTACGGGCTTTTTTATCTGCCGTTTAATGTAAAAAATCAACAATGACAACAGCTTATTTTTAATTTAGTAAAAAGTGATGCTTAGATCTAAGTTCTTGAAATAAGGATTGACCAATATAAAAAATAAGGTCTATAGTGAAAACACTTAGATAGCGAATAGGTAGGTAAACAATGACAGCAATCACTCATATATATAATTACACCGTTCGATGCCCGCACTATAAAGAAAACGAACAAGCTGCAACATGGCTCAACCATATCGAAGTAAACCAATCTTGTGAAATTGCTCTAGACCGTATCACTAAATGGCACAACCTCTCTGGCACCAAATCATTTGAACTAGACGATTTTGTGGTTCGAAAGGCCGATAATGAAGAAGCTTATTTTGCCATGCAAAGTAGCCGCCTTAAGCATGATGGCCATGCCCTTGTCACTTTTAAAATCTATTTAGACAACTGCTGCCAAGATGCTTCTCCGAATCAAATAATGGAGCATTTAATCGATGATTATCAACAGCGTATCGCTAAAGTCGAATAATACATCAAGTCTATTTACCATCAACATTAAGGAGCTATCATAGCTCCTTATTTTTTGCGGTTTTATTGTCAATGGCTATAAGTTCTTGCCCTGTCGTAACACATACTTACGAACACGAACCCACGATAATAGAAATACAATTAAGCGGCATTGGCTCGCATACCGTGCGGAATGGGTAAGCCATTCTCATTCACGTTGACAAATACCATCTTATCGATGAAAGCAATCGGCGCATGATTGACTTTATTACGTATTTTACAGCGAACAGTGACTGAACTTTGACCTAAGCTTACTAGCTCAAACCCAAACTCGATAATGTCGCCTGTTTGTGCCGGTGCCATAAAATTAATTTCCGATATCACTTTGGCAATATGGAATTGGCTGCGCATTTGGCAACTGGCAAAAATTGTTGCTTCCTCATTAACCCAACTTAATAACTGGCCACAACATAAGCTTTGAGTGCTATTAAGATGAATAGGCATGATGATATGACGTGAGAAATATTTCATAGTGACCTCATTATCTGACTTATTAATTTTGCGTCGTTAGGCGCATACCTCTAAATAAGTAGCAACGATCAAGCCAAGTATATTAAGCTATAAAAATCAATGCGATAGATAGATTTTCAAATTAAAAAATTCTCAGAATGCCCAAAATAAATGCATCTTCGCACCAAAAAAGAAAAAGGCCACACTGAGTATGGCCTTTAAAATGAATATTAACTGATATTGATTAGCGAATAATTTGCTTCAACGTATTCACAAAAACACTGATGTCATTAGCACTAATATCTTTATGAGTCACCAAGCGCAACTGTCGGCTCGGACTAATGATAATGCCTTTATCGGCCAGTTTGGCAGTAAGCATTTTAGGGTCGATATGTTCTGCGAGTGTGGCGAAAACCATATTGGTCTGCACCAAACTAACATCGACAGCAAACTCACTCATTTCAGCCAACAACAAAGCCAAGGTTTTTGCATTGTAATGATCATCCGCTAAACGATCGACCTGCTCAGTTAACGCCAACTTAGCCGCTGCAGCGATAATACCTGCTTGACGCATTCCACCACCGAGCATTTTACGCCAACGTGTCGCTTTACCAATTAATCGCTCATCGCCTAACAAAATCGACCCAATCGGTGCACATAAGCCTTTTGATAAACAAATCGATACAGAGTCAAAGTATTGAGTAATATCGGCAATAGCAATGCCCTGCGCAACCGCAGCATTGGCAACCCGGGCACCATCTAAATGGATTTTAAGCCCACGATTAAACGCAAGACTTTGTGCCTGGGATAAATAATCTTGGTTTAATACCTTGCCGCCAATGGTATTTTCTAAGCTCAATAACCGTGTTCTTGCAAAATGCACGTCATCAGGCTTAATCGCAGCTTCAATATCATTCAATAAAATACTGCCATCAGCTTGATTATTCAGAGGCTGAGGTTGAATGCTGCCTAATACCGCTGCCCCGCCGCCTTCAAACTTATAGTTATGAGCTTGTTGACCACAAAGATACTCATCTCCACGTTCACAATGAGACATCAACGCCAATAAATTAGCTTGCGTACCAGAACTGACAAACAGAGCACCATCAAAGCCAAACATCTCTGCAGCCATATCTTGTAAATTATTGACGGTCGGATCATCACCATAAACATCATCACCGACCTCCGCCCTCGACATGGCTAAACGCATTGCTTCAGTCGGTTGAGTCACCGTATCACTTCGAAAATCAATCATGCTGCATCTCTATCCTCTTTCACTCAACATTATGGAAACTACGCAACTACTTCGCCGCTGATGAAATTTCTGTTAATGCCGCTAAAGCAGCATCGTAGTTTGGGTGTTCACTTACTTCAGTCACTAATTCTTGATATTTCAATATGCCTTGAGAATCAATAATAAAAATTGAACGGGCTAATAAACCACGGTCTTTGATCAACAAACCATACTTTTCGCCAAAATCACGCCATACGGAGTCAGACAATACTTTAATTTTATCCACATTTTCGGTTTGGCAAAAACGCTTCTGAGCAAACGGTAAGTCTTCGCTAATGGTTAACATGACCACATTGGCATCATATTGAGTAAACTCTTTATTAAATCGTTTGGTCTGTAATGCACACACGCCAGTGTCTAAACTGGGTACCGCGCTAATGAGTATCGTCTTACCTTTAAAGTCACTCAAACTGACTGGATTAAACTTTTCATCCACTACAGTAAACAAGGGTGCAACCGTATTTATACTCGGTATTTTACCTTCTAAAGCAACAGGGGTTCCCCCCATAGTAATCATGGTTTTCTCGCCAGCAAAACTGGGGGCACTCATAACCGATGAGGATAATAATGTGATCACTGCAATGGTAGAAAATAGCTTCATGGAAAACTCCTGTTAAAGGTACTGATGAGCGGTTTGAACTGGGTGCTAACGAGAGATCTTAGTAAACATGACACCAGTAGAAATAGTTAGAGCCAATAGTTACGCAAATGATAGCTAATGGCTCAGTGCTCTTATGATAAAGATAGTTAATCAGTTTTAATATTATATATTTAACTTTGAATCGATATTACTAGATAAAATTTTCTCGATACTCTTTAAAAGCCAGTTTAGTGACTTAATAAGCCTCAATCTACAGTTTAGACATTATTAGTTATTGTAATATCGACAAGGCATTTTACGATGTAACGCTTAACGATCATATACTTTCCTAAAGGGCTAAATGACCTAGCCCAACAGGAACGGGATTTGATTAACGTGACCAGTTGGTTTTACTCAGTTCAACAATTTCATTACCTTTACCATTAATTAGCGCTTTCATCATGTAAACGCTAAAGCCTTTCGCCTGTTCGAACTTAATTTTTGGTGGCATCGCAAGCTCTTGTTTCGCCGTATCGACTTCAAGAACAACTGGCCCAGAGTGCTCCATCATTTCCGCCATTGCTTCGGGTAGTTTGCCTGGATCGTTGACATGGATCCCTTTCAGACCACAAGCTTCAGCAATTTTTGCAAAGCTTGGATTCTCTAGATCAGTATCATTTGATAAGTAGCCACTGGCTTTCATCTCCATGGCGACAAAACCCAGTGAGCGGTTGTTATAAACAATAATTTTAATCGGTAGGTTAAGTTGTTTCAGAGAGAGTAGCTCTCCCATCAACATCGAAAATCCACCATCACCACACATTGCAATTACCTGACGATTACGATCCAGTGATTGAGCACCCATTGCCTGTGACAATGCATTAGCCATTGACCCATGGTTAAATGATCCAATTAAACGACGTTGACCATTCATCGATAAATAACGAGCAGCCCAAACTGTTGGCGTGCCAACGTCACAGGTAAAGATAGTATCTTGACCTGCTTGCTCATCAAGCAGACGGGTTAAGTATTGTGGATGAATTAAATTATGTGATGTTTTACCATTGGCGAGAACATCCAAATCTTTTCGGGATTCTTGATAGTTTTTAACACACTGCTCTAGGTGAGCGCTAGAACGGCCTTCCTTAATAAGTTCAAGCAGTGAAGTGACGGTATTTTTGGTATCCCCTAGAACACCAAAATCAATCTGCACATGTCTCCCGAGTGACGCGGGTTGATTATCAATTTGTAAGATAGTGATGTTTTCTGGATAGAAAGCTCGATAAGGGAAGCTGGTGCCTATCATCAACAACGTATCTGCTTGTTGCATTGCGTGGTAACCAGATGAAAAGCCGATAAACCCAGTCATCCCAACATCGTAAGGGTTATCATATTCAAGGAACTCTTTACCGCGCATGGCATGTACAATGGGTGCTTGTAGTTTTGCGGCTAAGGCAACAATTTCATCATGAGCATCTTTACAGCCAGCACCACACAATAAAGTGACTTTGCCGCTTTTATTAAGGTGAGTAGCAAGTGTTTTTGTGTCAGCTAAATCAGCGATATAAGAAGCAGGTTTTGGGACGTTCCATTTTGGTTTGGTCGTTTCAGGCATCGCCTTAAGCGCGATATCTCCCGGAAGCACCAGCACACTAACATCATTATGTAAGATAGCCTGACGCATGGCTGTTTCGAGTAAATATGGCATTTGTTCAGGGCTGGAAACTAATTCACAAAAAACACTGCACTCTTTAAATAATTCTTGTGGGTGAGTTTCTTGGAAATAATTGCTGCCAATTTCTGATGAAGGTATATGAGCAGCAATGGCTAATACTGGAACTTTATTACGATGACAATCGAACAAACCATTAATCAAATGAAGATTACCTGGACCACAAGAACCAGCACAGACGGCCAACTCTCCTGAAATATGTGCTTCTGCACCTGCGGCAAAAGCAGCGCTTTCTTCATGGCGTGTTCCTAGCCATTCAATCGTACCCATTTTTCGCAAGCTATCACTAATTCCGTTAAGTGAATCGCCAGTTACCCCCCAAATCCGTTTCACGCCTGCTTGTTCAAGGGTTTGAGTAATAAAACTTGCGATACTTTGACTCATATTAAGATACTCCTAAGTATGAAATTTGATGAAAAAAGGTGCAGCAGTAGATTTTTAATCAATGACAACCAAAAATCTTACCTTTAATTATCATCCTCTTGGAAACGCTGCTTAACAATGCTAAATGGTTATTTTTTCATAAACATTTATTTTTTATATGTTCAAAAAATATATATTTATGAAATAAGGCGTTATGGCTGCTAAAAACAGTAAATAGTAAAAGTAAGACTAACTAGATGATTATTGACGCACAAAAAACAACTCAATTAAGGATGTTTTTGGGGAGTAGAGCGGATATTAGGTATAAAAAAACCAGCAAATGCTGGTTTTTAGAAGATTAACTTATCTGCAATATTATTTTGCTGGAACTTCTTTCACATGCAAATCCATTTGTGGGAATGGAATTTCAATCTCAGCTGCATCTAATGCATTCTTGATTTGCTCAAGCAATTCAAAACGCGCAGTCCAATAGTCTGGTGTTTTAACCCACGGACGTACAACAAAGTTGATTGAAGAGTCAGCAAGCTCAGCTAGACCGATAGTATAACTAGGGTCTTTTAACACAAACTGATTATTATCTAAAATATCCGCTAATACCTTCTTAGTTTTAGCGATATCAGCAGTATACGAAACACCAATCGTTAAATCGATACGACGCTTTTCTAGTGCTGAATAGTTGGTGATAGTGCCGTTCATAATCGCTGAGTTAGGCGCGATAATCATTTTGTTGTCACCAGTACGTAAACGGGTTGAGAAAATGGTAATTTCATCAACTACACCGGCAACACCAGCCGCTTCGATAAAGTCACCTACGCGACATGGACGGAAAAGCACCATCAATACACCTGATGCAAAGTTCGAAAGTGAACCTTGTAATGCTAAACCTACCGCTAAACCCGCGGCACCGATAACCGCAACCAATGACGCAGTTTGCACACCAACTTGACCCAGCGTGGCGACAATAGTAAATACAAACACCAACATCCACGCTAAGTTTGCCACAAACGAAACGACTGTTGTATCCACTTTGCGGTTGGTCAATAATTTGGTTGTTATGCGTTTTGCTACACCGGAAAAATACTTACCGATGAGAAAAATAACAATAGCAGCTAGCGCTTTAAGACCATAAGTCATCAAAAACTCAGGTGCCTGCTCCACTAAAGCATCTAAACCTTCTATATGTTCCATTTCTTTCTCCATTTTAATAGCAGTCTTATTCTGCCGATATAATAAATTCTACTCGTCGATTACGCTGACGCCCTTCTATAGTGGCATTATCCGCGATCGGGTTTTTGTTACTCATGCCAACGATCTCAATCGACGTCGGTTGAAATTGGTACTCATTTACGAGTAAATCTTTAATGGTGGCTGCACGTTTAAGTGATAGTGAGCGGTTAACAGCATCACTACCAATATTATCAGTGTGTCCCTCTAAACGAATAGCCACTTGAGGATGTTGCTCAATGTATTGCTGTACCCTAACCAAGGTTGGTCGCTGAGTTAACAACACTACTGATTTATCAAAATCAAAATACACAGGTTGAAGAATAGACCCAAAACAATCTACTGCCACAGAAACATCTCGTTGTTGACGACATTGTTCAGCAATAAGGGCCGAATTATTTGTTACTGTCGCACCTAATTCAGCTTCATCAAACTCAGCATCATCTTCGGCATCTTCATCAACAATCAACAATTCAGTATCAATACAACCATTTGCCATAACAACGCTATTAACAGGGGTATCATTACAGGCATCTTTTTTATCAGGAACGCCGTCAAAATCTGTATCAACCCAGGCATGGGCAGTGCAGATAAAACAGCCAATTAAAATCAATGTCACAGCTCGAATGATAGTCATAAATACCTCTTCGACATGACATCGAAATTTGTTAAAGAATCGTATTTTAACTGTTTATCGCTGAAATTAAAAGACAACACTTTATAATCAACACCTTGCACCATCATGCTTAACTGAAATGTCACTTAAGCGTGATATAGGTATCGGCTCGATGCCAGAAAACCTTATTAATTTCCAGGTAACTTTGCAACAAAAACAACACAAATAACTAACATTACTGATAGTTGATTGTTTGTATTGACACATTTTATAACAAGCTTAACCTCTCTGTTCCCCGCATTAACATTGACTTTGCCGGCATGAAAAGGGTATATAAGGTTAGCTTTTTGATGTTTGGTTAGCATTCAGCGTCAAACTGACATTATTTAATATAAAAAATAAACAATAAAGTTGCTCAGTATTGCTTCATCACGGTCAAACACCCGTTATTTCAAGTGTTAGTTGATAAGGCAATCATAGACAACTCTTGCAAACAATTATTTCTGTGACGATATTTTCTCACAGGCAATCACAAGCTTAAGGTGGAAGACTTAATGAGTGACGCAAAACCACAAGGTACATTGTTTGGACACCCTAAGGGGCTGTTCTTGCTTTTTACAACAGAACTATGGGAACGCTTTAGCTATTACGCAATGCGTGCAATTTTAGTACTTTATTTGGTAGATAAAGTGCAAAGCAATGAAGCAGGTGGTGGTTTAGGCTGGAGCCAAGCAGACGCATTATCTCTATATGGTACTTTTACCGGTTTAGTTTACTTAACACCATTAATTGGTGGCTGGCTAGCAGATAACGTATTGGGTCAACGTAAAGCCATTTATATTGGTGGCTTCTTAATGGCAGCGGGTCAATTTACGCTTGCAGCACCACATAGCTGGATGCCGGGTTTAGAAACCACTATGTTTTATATTGGTTTAGGGACGCTAATTATAGGTAACGGCCTATTTAAACCAAATATCTCCACAATGGTAGGTGATTTATACCCTGCTGGTGATCACCGTCGTGATGGCGCATTTACCATATTTTACATGGGCATCAACTTAGGTGCAGCCTTGTCAGGCTTTATCGTTGCTTGGGCTTACACTTCATTTGGTCATGAAGTGGTTATTGGTGGTGAAGACGTGTTTATCAATAACTGGCAAGCAGGTTTCTTCTGCGCCGGTGTTGGTATGATTTTATCGTTGATTATTCAATTTTTCTTTGCTCAAAAATTACTTGGCGACATCGGTACCGAACCGGCAGCTAAAGTAGAACAAAGAAAAAATGCAGCGAGAGGTGAAACCAGAAGTGAACCACTAACTAAGATTGAACGTGACCGTATTAAAGTCATTATGGTAATGGGGTTATTCACCATTATTTTCTGGGCTGGCTTCGAACAAGCAGGCGGATTAATGAACTTGTTCACCAACAATTTCACCGATCGTATGATTGGCTCGTGGGAAGTACCGACCACTTACTTCCAATCACTCAATGCTATCTTTATTGTTGTTTTTGCTCCAGTGATTGCCTCTATTTGGATCCGCTTAGGTAAAAATGAACCTAACTCACCCGTTAAATTTGCGTTAGGTTTATTCTTACTGGCCATTGGTTTCTTATTCATGATGGGCGCAGTGTTCGAAATGGGTGGCGACGCTTCAGTTAAATCAAGCATGTGGTGGTTAGTAGGAGCTTACTTCTTCCACACCATGGGTGAATTATGTTTATCACCAATTGGTTTATCGATGGTCACTAAACTGGCTCCACTGCGTATTGCATCATTAATGATGGGTGCATGGTTCCTATTTATTGCTGCTGCAAACAAAATTGGTGGCCTAGTCGGTTCATTGATTGGCCATGGCGGCGAAGTCGAAGAACAACTCGCTAACGCAATGGCAATTTTTGCCGGCATTGGTATTACCGCGGTCGTCTCAGGTATTATTTTATACCTAATGTCAGATAAATTAGTTGACTGGATGCACGGTGCAGAAAACAAAAATGAGACTGAAGAAGAAGTATTAGAAGAAGAAATTGCAGTCACGGCCGAACACGAAGGAATTCAACGTTAATTGGTTTTGATGTAATTGTTATTCTTAATAAAATCCCCTCCAAGTTTCACTTGTGAGGGGTTTTTTTATATACCCACATCATCCTGCTAGGATCGCTTCGCTGCTAGAACGGACTGCGTCCTGCTAGGATCGCTTCGCTGCTAGAGCTGACTTCGTCCTGCTAGGATCGCTTCGCTGCTAGAGCAGACTGTGTCCTGCTAGGTTCGCTTCGCTGCTAGAGCTGACTTCATCCTGCTAGAATCGCTTCGCTGCTAGAGCAGACTTCGTCCTGCTAGGTTCACTTCGCTATGCTGTTTGCTTTTATAGCCTCTAGCCGCGAAGCGTCCTAGCAGCGCAGCGCTCTAGGTTTCTAGTGTCTAGATAGACTTAAACAATGATCAGCGACACGCTAACTGCATAAAGCCACCGGCTTTAATATCGGATTGATAAACCAATCCTGTAAAACGGTTATCAAGCAGTTGTTGTTTATGCTCATAAAAATGTGTGCCAATACAAATTTGTTCATCCAGTAACAAGGTTCTAGTTTGCATACTCGGCTTATCCCATACAGTACTGCCAAGAGGTGCTGATTCTGGCAATGCTAGAGGAGTAAGCTCATTACCGTTACGTAAATAGCACCTTAATCCTTTACCAGACTGCCCTATTGATAACTGGTAGCGGGTCAAATCGAGGCACACATAAATAATATCGGTATTAATATGTAACCCAGACTTCACCATACGCTCATGAAGATAAGACAACATATTATTAGGTTCGATTAAGGTATTACTTAAACCATTTCTAAATAACTTAAGTTTTTGATTAATAAAACTACGCAATAAGACACAGCCAAAAGCGGCGCTATTATCCTCAGGTGAAAAGTGTGCCATATACATCACTAAATGATGCTCCCCCACCATTGTAGAATCGATGAAGTAAGCACTAACATCATTATTTTTAAATAGACTGTAATTGATTTCGGCTTTGGGATAATAGATATGCGACGCAGGAAATAACTGCTGCTGAACACTTTTGGCCGCTTGAGCATTTTGCTCAAGTAAAGATAAGTTATCGGTAAGCTCTTGGTAAGATAACTCATTCATTTCTTGTAAATGCGATTGCCCAGAAACATTCATCGGCGTAGCGGCTGACATCATCGCTTGTATGATTGCCTGCTCAATAATGAATAAATCAGCAATAGGTTTAGTCAGATAATCACTGGCACCGATGCGCAATGCTTCTACAACATCAGACATCACATCATTACCAGAAATAACAATAGCGGGTATAGCAGGATTAATATCTTGCATTTGTTTAAGCATCGACAAACCATGAAGGCCTGGCATGCTTAAGTCTGCAATAACAATATCAAAAATAGCATCGGAAAAAAGGGCTATGCCTTCATCGCCATTACATGCTTGTTGAACCCGAGCACCTTGCCGCTGCAAAAAATCAGCAACGACATGGCGAAATATCGGGTCATCTTCAACAAAGAGGATCTCGACATCAGTAAGCGCCATACAACAACCTCGCAAACTACACTGCCGAGGTGCCTGTATGCCTCGACTATTCTAGTTCATCTAAATATTCGTCAAGTAACTCATCGTCCGCTTGACTAGATGGCACATCACCATCAAAAACTTTGTAATCCATATGCTGCAAATAGGCATCTTTTACAAAAGCATAAGGATCAAGAGCATTGTCTAATAATCTTTCTTGATCAATGGCTTTAGAGCGAGCATCCAAGCCTTTTAAACCCCATTTTAATACTGACTGCCACATCGTTAGCTCAGATAAAGGAAAGTATAGACCATCCACCCAATCAGAGGCGATTTCTCTTGTCACAATTGGGCCATAAAACGGCGCCATAAAATAAGGGCCATTTGGTGTACCGTAATAACCCAACACTTCGTTGAAATCATCTTGTTTACGGTGCATCCCCATCATGTCAGCTACATCGACTAAACCCAGTAAACCTATGGTGGTATTAACCGTAAAACGACCGCCGGCATTAGCAGCCCATCCCCACTTTCCTTGCAAGGTATTATTCACCAGAGAGCTAGGTTCCTCTAGGTTATAAACAAAATTATTAACACCCGTTCTGACTGGATTAGGGACATAGTCTTTATAACCATGGGCAACTGGGCGAATAATATACCGATCTAAAAACAGATAGTTAAAGTCCCACATTGTGCGGTTAACTTCTTCAAATGGATCGCGAGGATCATTGTATTTGATTTCGACCGCAGGACGTGATGATGTGGCAACTTGAGGTGCTTCTGCTTCGGCATACACGGGCATGCTAACGGCAACAAACACCTGAAGTAATATCCATTTATACTTCATATAATTCTCTTTAAAATGACAAAAGGTACTACTCAACAAACTGCTATTTTTGTCTTTTTTATTAAAGCAATTTTTGTTCAAGTCGATATAATTTAGCAAGCAAGTGTAAGGCTGTTATTATTCACTATTTATCAGTCAGGCCTTACTCATACGTCTGTGTTATCAGCAATCATTCACTGTAATGGCAATAAAACCCTGTATGTTACCCCAATAAGGTAACAGGGAGCTAAGGATACTGTGCCATTTGACAATATCAATCAAAAAATTGTAAATGTGGTTAATATTGTTCACTGACATGTAGATTGATTTCAATAGACAAACATGTTCGTTTGAAAGGATTTCTATGGCTGTACCAACAACGCTCCCTCAAAAAACGGTCAATACCGTCACAATAAAACCTGCAGATGCAAGTCCGCAGAAGTTGGCTGAGCGCAAACAAACTCAAACCGATAGTCCTTCTTTACCAACAAAAACTTCAAATGACAAATCCGCGGTATCTAGCTCGTCGACCACTAAATCAGATTTAGCAGCCGTATTATTGCCCGTCAAAGTGTTACAACCACCAGCAAACGCCCAACTCGACGTCACCATTGAAAATCAGCAATATCAACTAAACAAGACCGCTGAACTGCAAAAATTATTACAACAGACAGCGCAAGTCGTTATAGCAAGCGATCACGCTAAACTTGTGGCTCGTGCCGTTTCCAGTGCAAATGTCCCCGTAGTCCAAACAGAAGTCATCAACAACCAAGCTACCACCCCTGTAATGTCAACGGCTTCTGCTGGCTCAACGGCCACATCACCCGCCCAAACAGTTACCACTCAATTAGTGCTTTTGGCACAACCCATTCAGCTTTCCTTACCACAAGGTCTTGAGGAACTGGCAAAGCAAAATGGTGTATCAACACAACAACTCGCAACGCTGGCAACCAGAACTCAAGGTTATCCTCTGCCTACAGCGATAATAGACCAAGGGAAATTAACTTTTTCGGGTGGCACAAGCATCCAATTATCGCCAAACACCGCGTTAAACTCAGGCCAATATTTAGCTAAGGTGGTGGTGCAGCATCAGCAATTGCAACTTGCGCTCACGCCAGTCATTGCTGAAATAACCGTTAATTTAACGAAACTCACCACAACGCCTCAAACAGATCAGTCTGTTCAAGCAGCAAACATCATCATCACTAAAAATGAACCAGCACAAATCCTCAGCCAATTTCTAAAAAAGCTAGAGTCAACACCACTGCCAACACTTGATAATGCGGTAAAAGGAAGCGATACCCAACAAAAAACGCCTATTGAATTAACGCCTTTTTCAGCCAAAATCGGCCAAGATATTGCTACAGTAAAAACCGGGGGGCCGGTAACACAACAACCTAATCCATCAGGACTATCATCTGAATCGAATCTCACTAAAACCACCAGCAATATGGCTCAGCAAGCCAATCTAGCCAAAAATGCTACCAACACGGTAGAGCAAACATCGTTATCGACAAAATCATTAGCGGAACAAAACACACCCAAAGCAAACACCGCTTCTGCGATAGACAATAGTGCAAAGAGCAATCCACCAAACAATAATGCATTAAACAACAGCGCATTAAACAACAATGCATCCAACAACAACGCATTAAACAAAATGAACGGTGACCCTGCACCAATAGAAGTGCTGAATAAAGCATTATCAAAAGCTGGTGCGATGCCAATAAAACAGCAGTTAAGCCAACAAGTCCCACATAATCTGGCCAGTGAACTGTTTAAGCATTTGCCACAAATTAGCCCGCATCCATTAAGTGCATTAAGTGATCCAGCATTACTCAGCAGTGAGCTATACAGTTTAGCGGCGCTTAATCTTGCCCACACTCAGCTAGGTCACTCAACAAATTCACAACCCTCGCCTCTGTTTTCTGGTAGCGCTATCACAACCTTATTCCAGTTATTATTAGGGGTGAAAACAAAATCAACAGGCTCAGGGATCAGCGATAAACTTCAGGCCCACCTTGCGCAGTTGCAACAACGGACCTTGAGTAAACTCAGTGCTAATTCAGGTCTGTTAGCCGCATTAGATAAGTTAGGAGGGGCAGACTCTTTGGCACAATTGGCTAACAGTATTGCGCTGTACCAACATGCAAGCACCGATCCCAATCAAGCCATGACTTGGTACTTTGCTCTCCCCTATTCAATCAACCAACGCGATGAACAGTTTGAAGGTAAATTTGAACAAGAAAATGATTCAGACAAAGATAAAAAAGCAGGATGGAAGCTACAACTCAAATTTAATTTAGCCCAAGGATCATTATTGATTTGTGCTCATAAGCAGGCAGATGTGCTTGATATCCAATTTAAAGGCAACAACCAAATGCTACTTACGAGAGTAGAACGTTTTAACCAAACACTGTCAGATAAAATTACACAAATTGGTTTTACACCAGGTAAGCTCACAACACAGTTAGCCCAAATTCCAGCGACGTTATTACCTGGCGATCACTATTTAGTCAAAACCAGAGCTTAATAGAGAACATAATGAAAGATGACTCGAAAAAAATACAGCAAGCAGTTGCACTCAGTTTTGATGGTAAAAGTGCCCCTAAAATTACTGCTACGGGTAAGGACTTAGTTGCCGAGGAGATGATATTAATCGCTAAAGAAGCGGGGATCCATATACATCAAGATCCACACTTAAGTGAGTTTTTACAGCTATTAGAATTAGGTGATGAAGTACCTAAAGAGCTGTATCTTTTAATCGCAGAATTGATTGCATTTGTGTATATGTTAGATGGGAAATTCCCAGAACAATGGGATAATCTTCATCAAAAAATTGTCGCTCAAGCATAACGCCATTCAGCGATAAAATTGTCAAACCTACATTATCTTAGGTTAATGCTGTACAAATTGGTAAATCAAACTCGCGGTGATAATTATGCCACCAACCCCCAACCCACCGAGACACAATCCAGCTAAACGATCTTGATCAAAATCAAGCCAATCATTAAATGCAGCATAATAACGCAGTGATATGCCATACAGTACAATGAGCGCTAAAGAGATAAAACTATACAAATAGTGCTCTGGATAGGCAAACGTCAGCAACGGAATAAATGCCAACAGGTAATCACAACCTTTTTGTTGTACGTCAGTTCGATACACAATGTACGTATCAATACACATTTGGATTGGAATATAGATGGCCAGTAAACCTAACAACCAAATGAAATCCATCACAGCTCCAGCATCGAACAGTGAGGGACTGTATCGCTAATATTGCAGCAAGTGATCCTGAAAAAAACGTTCTCGCCAATAACAATGTCATAAATAACAGAGATAAAAGGTACTGTTGAGTAAACTAATCGATGATGTATTGCAGAATTATAAAGGTTAAGAAATAGTTCGAAGGACATTGATTGCGTAAATTGAAAAGAAAGTTTTTTCATTACAAATCCATTTTATTAATGCGTATCCATTACACATTTTGGGGAAATAACGCTTAAATAATACAACTAAAAAACTGAGTAAACCGGCAGTTTGATATCACAAATAACACATTAAAGAAACTATATCTCTGTACAGCAACAGCATTCAAACAACAATTCAAACAACAATTCAAACAACAACTCAAAATAAAACTCAAAATAAAACTCGAATTAACAATTCAAAATTAACACTATCATATTAATTTCATTATCCACAAGGAGCCTATAAATAATTTTATACCTTGCTATCAGATAATAATCAATACTTTACAAATAAAATAATCGTTTAAATATTCAGTAATATTAGCCAACATTATCTTAAACAGTGAATACTATTGTTAGCATAGGAGTGATGATATAACTGAATGTCATAATGTGTTCCTTTTGGATATTTAAATTATGTTCTCATACCATCATAATGCGCACAACCTCATCAACTAACACCACTAAATATTGGCAGATACAAGTATTTATTTTATTTATGTAATTAGCCGATACAAATAGATTAACTGGACAGTTAACTCAGGGAATAGCGATGAAGACCAACCTTAAACTGATATCCATTGTGAGTATTTTTACGATCTTGCCTGCAAAAGCGCAAGTAGTCAGTTTTAATGA